>NZ_JAWDIY010000004.1:0-279086 GCF_032380655.1 Diplocloster hominis
TTATCCGGTTAAATTCCACTTTAAAGGGTTTGACGCATTTCGTCAAACCCTTTAATACCGAATTTAGTCTTCCGTGTGGAATTTAAGTTTACATGCGGAATTTACTTTTTCACTCAAGCCCGAATCCGCCCCGATACCAGCTTATTCTGCCCGATTGGGGACATGTCCATTCCAGTTTGGGACATGTCCATTTTACCCGATTCTTATTCACTGAATAAAATGATCGAAATGGACATGTCCCAAACTGGAATGGACATGTCCCCAATCGTCAGCAAAAATTTACAAAATTATAGACATTAATTCCGATAATCACAATCATCAGCAGCACAAACAACACCTTCTCAGCCCGTTCCGACACGACCCGGTGCGCTTTGCTTCCCAGCAATCCCCCAAGCACACCGCCAACCACCATCACGGCCAGAAAGACTCCGGGCACTTCCGGAACATTTCCCCCGGCCAGCGTGTGCAGAAGGCTTGTCGCCTGTGAGAACATAATCATATACAGCGAATTCACCGCCGCTGTCTTTGCCGACATGGAAAAGAAATAATAGAGCACTACCAGATTAATCGGCCCGCCGCCGATTCCCAGAAATGAGGACAGTACCCCCAGCACCAGTCCGATGCCCAGACATACCGCCGTATGCCTGACATGCAGCGTCCTGATTCTGGCACTGTACAACGTATAGACCAGAGTCCCCACCGTCAGAAAGATCAGCATCATCGCCTGGATAGCCCCAACCTGGTTCTGATCCCCAAAAAAGCCAATCACATACTGAAACCCGCTTTTTCCGACGAGTCCTCCAACCGCCGCTCCTATAGCCAGCGGTGTGGATGTCTTCCAGTCGATCTTCCCGCTTCCCTGCCGCATCTGCCGGAAGACAGATACCACGCTCATAGACAGAACCGTGCAGCCTGACAGGAAGCTGATGCCGGCAACTCCCATAATATCTGCCGCATCCAGCACCGGCTTGATGATCACTCCGCCGCCGATCCCGCAGATCGCTCCCACGACCGACGACAGAAAACTGATAAAAAATATAAGTATCTCCATAGATTGTACCTTCTTTTATCCGGCTGTTATATGCGATGCGATTTCCATCAATCCCGGCAGCGCATGTGCAAAGAACATTTTGTAACTCTCACAAAAATAATTCCCACCATATTTTCCGGACGGCAGAAGCAGCCGGTTTCTTTTGCAGCCGCCGCGGCAGATCCGGAAATAACTGCACTCAGAGCATAATTTCTGCGCTTCCTGAGATTCTTTTATGAATCCTGACACCCGGCGGTGTTCTTCGATTTCTTCAAAAGAGCATTCCTTAAGATTCCCAAGCTTAAAGGCACTCATGGCGTAAAAATCACAGGGATAGACGCTCCCGTCCGCCTCAATCACATTCTGCCTCCCGCATACACCGTTCATATCACAACACTCCGCCGGGTTTCCAAGCAGCAATGCCAGGTAATTCTCAAACTGGCGGATATAAGGCTGTTCTCCTCTCAACACGTCGGCGTACCACAGATCAAACAGCCGGATCAGGAATCCGCCGTACTCTGCCGGACTCAGGGAGTATTCTTCCATCCCCTTCTCCTTGCCAAAAGGGTCCAGACAGGGAATGAATTGAAGATACTGGAATCTTTCCCGTTTAAAGAACTGATAGATCCGTCCGACACAGACCGCACTGTCTCTGGTCACCACGGTGAGAATGTTAAATGGCACTCCGTAACGCCTGCACAGCCGGATCGTATCCATGACACCGTCAAAGGTTTCCCGTCCCTGCCGGGTCTTTCGATACCGGTCGTGCAATTCCCTGGTCCCGTCCAAAGAGATCCCCACCAGAAATCCTTTTTCAGCCAGGAATGGAAACCACTCCTTATTGAGCCGGTATCCATTCGTCTGTATTGTATTGTGGATGACCAGATTTCTGGTGTTATACTGTTCCTGAAGCCTAACCGCGTCCCGGTAAAAATCCAGGCCCGCCAGCGTCGGTTCGCCTCCCTGATAGCCGATCACACATTCATCCTGCGCATAGTCCATGGCCTTTTTTATGATCTGCTCCAGGGTGTCCAGCTTCATAAGACACTCACTTCCCGGATCTCTGGCCTGATAAAGCTCCCTGTAAAAACAGTATTCACATCGCAGGTTGCAACTGCCGGAAGCCGGTTTTATCAACAAGTTCAGAGCTGGCATTTTCTCCCTCCATCCAGGGAATATCCCATTTTGCTATGAGCACTTAGCCTTCCACTACAGATAATTCCTCATGCCCTTCTGTATCAGATCCTGATAGAATCTTTCCCCGATCCTGCCGTCCCTGTCATAGACTCCATAATAGGGCGCCAAATCCCAGGACATCCCTCCGGACACATCCTTTTCCCGGCCAGTGCAGGGGATCGTCGGATTCGCCGTCTTGATCCTTGTGGTCCGGACCAGCCAGCAGTAAAGCTTATATCTGAGTTCCTGCACCACATCCTGGTACCCGGGATCAAAATATAGATTTTTTAATTCATAAGGATCATTTTCCATATCAAAGAGTTCCCCAAAGTCTTCTCCCTGGAATTCCGGAAGATATTGGGTCAGTTTATAGCGTTTCGTGTGGATCGTCTTTGTATTCGGGTTCTCCGTAACCGCCATATCCCGGATCGCGGTGTCATCCTTTAGTACCGGTACCGCGCTTTTACCGTCCGCCCAGTCCGGACGCGCCAGCCCTGCCAGTTCGCACACCGTAGGCAGAATATCAATGGATTCCACCAGGGAATCCCGCACCTCGCCTGCCTTCATTTTCCCCTTCCAGGAAAAGATCATGGGTATTCTGGTGACACAGCCAAAGCCGATCCCCGGCGCCTTCTCGATCATGCCATGTTCTCCCGCGAACTCTCCGTGATCTGTCGTGTAGACAATGATTGTATTTTCCCTGATACCCAGCTCGTCCAGTTTGTCCAGCACCCGGCCCATAGCGTCATCCATCTGGGAAACACAGGCATAATATCCCCGCAGTACCCGTTTTCTCGCCTCATCGAAGTCCCGGGGCTCGAACAGCATCCAGTCTCCATTCTTCTGGAAATTCTCCTGGGTAGTCCTGGCCGCGGCCGACCGGTCATGCATGTCATTTCCTGCGTTTGGCGGCAGTTCCAGATCCATGCCCTCGTACAAATCCCAGAATTCTCTGCACGGCGCATAAGTCTGATGCGGTCTGGGAACGGTCATCCAGTAACAGAAGGGTTTCTCCTCCTTTACACATTCCTCGATAAATTGATTGGTACACTTGGCTGTCCAGGCCTCCATGGAATGTTCCTTCGGAATCCTGGAAAACCGGGAATCCACGCACTGTCCTTTCCTGTGCTCATTTTGCTGGAACCATTCCTGCAGGATCTTGTCATCCCGCTCCTCATATAGCCCGTGTTCGGCCAGATAGACCGAGTAGTCATCCCCTTTTAGTCCCTGGCAGCCCTCTTCCATCCTGCGGTTCCATGGCCTGACCGGATGTTCGAAGCCATACCCGTCTCCCACGTAATCACAGGCGTCTGATACCCAGCCGGCCGGCGTATGTAATTTCCCCGCCGCCCCGGTCCGGTAGCCCTGCTCTTTGAAATATTCGAAAATATTCGGCAGGTGTTCCGGTTTTTCCCCCATCAGTCCATAGTAACCGATGTTGTGGGCGTACTGCCCGCTCAGCATACACATCCTGGACGGGGTACAGATGGGATTCTGTGTAAATGCATGATCTATTTTGATACCGTCCCCGGCCAATCGGTCCAGATTCGGCGTGATTACCTGTTCATTGCCGTAACAGCCCAAGGCCCTGGCGCTGTGCTGGTCGCTGTGCAGAATCAGGACATTCGGCATACGTTGTTTTTCGTTCTTCACCTTTACCTCCTACTGCATCCTCTCGAATACAGATTCTATAGACTTCCCTACCACCATTTGATCAGATCAGTTACCTGGTTTCTCAATTTTACAAATTCTTCGCCGGCAATATCCCGGGGCCTCGGCAGCGGATTATCCAGGAAGGTTTTCACCGTCGTCGGCTTATTGGTCAGAATCAGAATCTTACGTCCCAGATAGACGGCCTCCTCAATATTATGTGTGATAAACATTACGGTAGTTCCGGTTGCTTCCCATAGCTTGATCAGCTCATCCTCCAGCTTGTAGCGCAATTCAATGTCCAGCTGGGCATAAGGCTCATCCATCAGCAGCAGATTCGGCTTCGTGGCAAATGCCCTGGCAATCGATACCCTCTGCAGCATACTGGCCGAGAGCTGTCTGGGGAAAAATTTCCGATACGGGGTCAGGCCTACGATCTCCATAAATTCCTCGACCCGCTCCTTTTTCTCCTGATCACCGACTTTTTTGATATCCAGGCCGAACCGGATGTTCTCCTCCACAGTCAGCCACGGCATTGTGGAATTCTCCTGAAAAATATAGGACACATTGTGTTTCTTCAGATCCACCGGCTCATCATCAATCAGGATCTGACCGGAGGTAATCTGATACAGGTTCGTCAGACTGTTTAAAAAGGTGGTTTTCCCGCATCCGGTGGGTCCTACCACGCACAGCAGCTCTCCCGCCTCCACTTCAAAGTTCATATTATCCAATACAAGGAGATCTCCGAATTTCTTCGTTAAATTTACCGCCTTTATATTCGCTCCACGACTCATTTGCTCTCCTCCTATTTCGTAATATCCACGATGCTGGTGATTTCCTTGCGCAGCCGCAGGAATTCGGGATCCACATAGCTTCGTGGCCTGGGCAGATCGATCTTATACTCCGCCTTGATCGTCGCCGGGCAGTTACTCAGCACCACAATCCGGTCCGCCAGATACAGAGCTTCTTCTATATTATTCGTGACAAAGATCACCGTCCGTTTTTCCTTCTGCCAGATCTTCTCGATCTCTTCCTGCATCATATAGCGGGTCTGGGCATCCAGCGCGCCAAAGGGTTCGTCCATCAGCAGCACGTCCGGTTCGTTACAGTAGGCCCTGGCGATTCCCACACGCTGCTTCATGCCGCCCGATAATTTTACCGGATAAGCCTTCTCAAATCCCTGCAGCCCCACCAGATCAATATAATACTGGGCCTTCTTCTGCCGTTCTTCTTTCCCAACGCCCCGGATCTTCGGGCCGTATTCCACATTTCCCATGGTGGTCAGCCACGGAAACAGATTGATGGTCTGATAGACAACCCCTCTGTCGGCACCGGGTCCTGTGACCGTCTTGCCGTTGACCGTAATCTCACCGGAAGTGGCCGGCAAAAGCCCGGAGATCAGATTAATCATCGTGGTCTTTCCGCACTGCCCGGGTCCGAACAGAACCAGGAATTCGTTCTTTTTCACCTGAAGATCGATGTCGCCGATCACCACGTGTTCTTCTCCTGCCAGGTTCAGGAACTTTTTATGGACAGCCTTGCACTCGATTACCGGAGCTTCTATTTTCCTCTCACGTTCCACTGACATAATTTGCCTTCCACTCCTCTCATAATGGTTGCTAACAGGAAGCCGACGATACCGATCGCCAGGATTCCCACAAAGATCTGAGAAATATTATTGATATCCATACCGCTGACGATCAGGAAGCCCAGGCCTTTGGAAGAACGGACCATTTCCGCCGCCACCACGGCCGCCCAGCTGGATGAGATACCGATCTGCATCCCGGCGAAAATATAGGGGATCGTAGCCGGGATAACCACGGTGCGGAACACCTGGGCTTCATTGGCTCCCAGCATCTTCGCGCAGCCCACCAGCTCCTGATTGATGGATTTGGTTCCCATGAACACGTTAATCGTAATGTTGTTAAACGCGGACAGGAAAATGATAAAATATGCCATGGTCTCACCCAGGCCGAACCACAGAATCGCCAGAGAGATCCAGGCAATAGGAGGGATCGGACGGATCATTTCATAGAATGGACGGAAAATGGCTTCCGCCAGTCTGTATCTTCCCATCAAAAGACCCAGGCTGATACCCAGGATACAGGCCACGGAATATCCCACCAGTACCCGGCTCAGGCTCCAGAACGTATGCCCGAATATGGTATACCCGGCCGTCTTCTGGGTGAATGCCTCGAAGAAGCTTTTCAAAATGACGACGGGCCCCGGCATAATCTCTCCCAGTCTGGTTCCGTTGGTCCCGAAATGCCAGATCAGAAGAAATCCCAGAATCGCGATGATTCCGCAGATCAGCCGCCAAAAATCATCTCTGTCTTTGAACAGTTTTTTCGCCATTACCATCTGCCTCCTCTCAGTACCAGTTTTTCCAGCAGATTCAGCAGGACGCCTAAGAGTGCCCCCACGATACCGATCATCGCCATACCTGCTATGATAATGTCAACCCGCATTAGCCCCCGGCTCTGCTGGATCATGAAGCCCAGGCCTTTTGTGGATGCCAGAAGCTCCGCCGCGATCAATGCGCCCCAGGAAGTCCCAAGCGCTGCTTTCATCCCGGTCATGATCATGGGAAGTGCGGTGGGAATCGCGATCTTGAAGAGCTGTGTCGCATTGCTGGCCCCGTAGATCTGTCCGACCCACAGATGGACGCTTTCCGTCTGCTTGATACCGGAGTAGGAATTGATGACACAGGCGGTAAAGGATGAGATAAAGATAACCATGGATTTTGACAAGAGGCCGATGCCGAACAGAATGATCATCAGCGGAATCCAGGCGATTCCCGGAACCGGACGGATCAGATCAAACAGAGGTCTGGCAAACCAATCGAATTTCTTATACCAGGCCATGCAGATTCCAAGCGGAATACCGACCAGCAGGCCGATCAGGTAACCCGACAGCGCCACCTTTAAGGAAGCTGCCAGATGTACGAGCATCGTGGCTCCATCCGGGTTTTTATCCGTAAATTTCAGGAAGAAAGCTTTCACTACCGCCACCGGTGTGGGAAGCATCCCGCCCGGATTCATAGCCGCGCAGATCTGCCAGATCATCAGGAAAATGGCCACGGCCGCAATAGAGATCAGCGTATATTTTTTCTCTTTCATGGAGTTCCTCCTTCTTTTGAGGGAGCTGCCGCCTCAGTCTGTATCAGATCGAAGCGCAGCCCCGCAAAAGTCTGTCATTATTTTGTTTCCGGTTTAATGTCGATGCCCAGTGCCTTGTTCAGATAACTGGGATCCAGTGAGGAATACAGGTTCGGGATCTGGTCTTCCGTGATTTTACCATTCTCCACATAGAATTCGCCCTGGTCGGTGAAGCATTTTCCAAAGGAGTAGGTGCCGTCTGTAAAGTCATCCTTACCCATGTATTTTCTTACGGCGATCTCATCCGCCATATCCTGCTCGGAGTATTCTCGACCGTTATCTTTAAAGAACTTCATGGAATATTCGCTTCGCAGCGTATCATCTTTTAATTCCTCATCGGCTCTGATTACACATTTTACAAATTTCTCAATATCTTCCGGGCGCTCCTTGATCACTTCCGATCTGCCGAACAGCGCATCGATGATGCTGAATCCGGTCGCTTCCTCGAAGGTTGTGATCTGTACCATACCTTCGTTCTGCGCATTGAAGGAATAAGGCGGATAGGCCGCCAGCGCGTCCCCTTCTCCTGCCACAAAAGCCTGGAAAGCGGGGCCTGCGTCCATATGTACCATGGTGTAATCGTCACTGGTCAATCCGAATTTGTCCATGTATTTGGAAACATTTAACTGTGCCGAGGTACCGAGCTGTCCCAGAACCGTTTTACCCTTCAGCACGTCTGCGGAACCATATACATCAGGAGTATCCGTAAGTTCTCCCTGGACACTCAGGATATCGGAATCGGGCCTCACATAGATTCCCATTCCGCCGGAGGTACATAGCTCAGCCAGCAGCGTACAGTTGCCGGATGCCAGCGAGAAGATCGTGGCGGCGCCGGAAGCGGCCAGGTCGATCTGTTTCGCAGCGATCGCCTCGTTAATCGGAGCGCCGGTCTGGAATATCGAAAGTTCCACCTTCAGGCCTTCCTCCTCAAAATAGCCTTTGTCATACGCGTACTGTACCGGAACGCCTACGGATGCCGGCATGATTCCGACCTTTAAAGGCTCTCCCTCTTTTTTCCCTCCGCATCCCGCCAAAGAGGCAGCAGCCAATACGGTTATAAGTCCTGCACAAATAAGTTTTTTCATTCTTCCTTTCATTCGTCTCTCTCCTTTAATGTGTACGTTAACAGTTCTATTTCATTATAAGCAAACATGCAAAATAAGTCAATTTTTATTTGAATTTGTCGGTATTTTTGTGATTATTCAACCATTTTTTACATTTATTTTTATGCACATTTTACATTATTTCTTATATCTCGCATCCTTTCCTCTTCACTTTTCATATTCTTCCGTTACCGTACACACATGTAATTATTGTCATCTATGGAACAACAAATAATTACGAACAATAACCGATTATCCTATCTGTGTACCTGCATCTCCCGGCAGGCAAACCATAATATTTATTCTCAGCTCCCAATATAAGAAAATCCGGACAGCACTCTACAGAGAATGGATGCCCCCCCTTGTAAACGCAAAGAGCCTTACTCCAAAACACCTGGCCGATCCGTTTTTATACGCCGCACATAAGCGCTATCTTCCTTTCGCAACCGTGTGAACTAACCGCCTTATGACTCTCAAATCCCGTTGATAAAGAGTTTCACCTGGGAAACTCTCCGCCTGCTGCGGGCCGTGTAAGCGGCATCTTCTCCTCCGCCGCTGTGCGATCTCCGCGGAGCGTATTTTATTTCATATGAGCATTTTCCTATAAAATTAAAAACTGTTATAACAGCCCTGTCTGCTCCGCAGACTCGTTCTATTATAACAGTTTTTTCTGATCCGTTATCCCGGCAGATTATAACAGTTATCCCTGTTCAGTTATCCCGGCAGATTTTCCCTTATCACAATCTCAGACTCGATCGTGTGGGTGTATTCGGTCAACTCACCCGTCAACAGATAATTAAATATCATCTTAATCGTCTCGTACCCCTGCTTATAAGGTTTCTGATTAATCGTTGCGGAAATATACCCCTCTTCCAGCCCTTCCCTGGTAAAATTCTGAAGATCAATGCAGATTATTTTAATCTTATACAGCAGATCCAGCTCCTTCAATGCCACGATCCCTCCATTACTCAGTGAGGTCGCATACCAGAGAGAAGTTATCTCCTGGTGTTCCTGAAAGAACTGCTTGACTGTTTTATATATCTCGATATCATTCGATGGAATCTCACAGACACCTGCCATCGTAATCTGGGGATACCATCTATGAAGGGTATCCTTCAAGCCTTCAATTCTCTGCACATGGCCCAGCATTTTCATTCCCGGCGAAACAATCGCCAGTTTTTCCTCGCCTCTGGAAATCATATTAAACAGTCCGGCCGTAATCCCGCCAGTCTGATAAGCATCGATACCGACAAAGATATGCGGATTCCTGGTCTTAATATCATTGATAAAACAAAACACAGGAAAATTCTGATCGATCAGCCCATCGATCCGGTCGATCACCGGCTGCTCATTAATCGGTGTAATCGCCAGAGCCGAAACCCCTTCCTCCAGCAGACGGTCAATCAATGCCAGCTGATCATCCACATCAAAATTCCTGCTGTAATAGCTGATCACCGTAATCCCATAATCCACCAGTTCTTCGGTAGCCGCCTGAACTCCCAGTTTCACCTGCTCAATAAAGAAATTATTCTTCACATGAAAAACAACCCCTATTTTAGGAGCTTTCTTCCTCAAAGCCAACGACTTCGCCATCAGATTCGGTTTATAATTCAATTCCTTCGCTATCTGCCGGACTCTGGCCTCAATATCCTTCGACACATTCCCGCGGTTATTCAACACGCGGTCCACCGTCCCCTTAGACACCCCGGCCAGCTCCGCAATCTGATTGATGGTTACCGGCACATTAACACCTCATCCCTTAAACTATCGATTTTGATACCCTTTCGCTCATATTTTTCAATTATATTGAGTTTCCCAAACTCTGTCAAGTGAAATGGGGATTTTGTTGCAGCCCCGGAGCCGGTAAAATCCCTGGCTTCCAGGGCCCTTTCTGAAATTTCAAAAAGGACATGTCCCAAATGGACATGTCCCCGATTGATTTTCATTATTTCATTACCCGCGTTGCGCATACAGGAGTTCTGTAATACATTCCGGAAATCTTGATACCGGACTTCGGAGAACTGGCATGAACAACCTGTCCGCCGCCGATATACAAGGCCACGTGGTTGATCCCGCCGCCGTTGCTGTAGAATACCAAATCTCCAGGCTGTACTTCATTTAATCCGACACGGGTTCCGCAGTTGGCCTGCGCCCTGGAGGAATGAGGAAGCCCGATTCCAAATTTGGCATATACGCCCATGGTAAATCCGGAACAATCTGTACCGTTGGTCAGGCTGGTCCCGCCATATACATAACGGTTACCAACAAACTGTTTCGCATAAGAAACGACGGAAACACTCTTCTCAGATACGCCTTCTCCCACCTGAAGCTCCTGAATCGTGGAAGCCTTGGGCAGTTTTGCGGATACATCCACATATTCTGAGGATACATAACCCTCGTCGCCGTCGATATTAACTTTTACCCAACCCTCCAGTTCTTCCAGTACCTCCAGCTCCTCTTCAATGGGAACCAGGGTAACGATGGTGGATTCGGTGTTCGGTTCGGCCCGCACATACAATGTGGTGGTGTTGACCTTCGCCATCTTGGACATCGCCTGCTGCGCCGCTTCCGTAGCTGCGTCGCCGGTCAGCAGATATTCGCTTTTTACATATCCGGTTACTTTTCCGGATTCGATTTTCGTCCAGTCTCCCTGAACTTCTAATACTTCACAGCCGGCATTTTTAGGCATTTTACCGACCAGTTTTGCGCCTTCATCGGGTTCTTCACGGACATTCAGATGATTGTCCACCTGAGCGATTCCCAGATTCGTATATCCCTCGACCTGTACAGCAGGTGCTGCCTGATCCTCAGCAGGAGCCTGTGTCTGAGAAGCCTCGGCCGGCTGGTCTGCTGCGGGCTGGTCTGTGTTCGCTGCCGGAGCTGCCGCAGGAGTCGTGTTCGCCGTGGCTACTGCTTTCGCATCTGCCATAATTCCCGCTGCCATGGCCGGTGCATCGGTCTGGGCCGTTGGCTGTGTATTTTGAGCAGTTGTGTTCACGCTGGCGGAAACATTGGCTGTCTTCGTCTCTATCTCAGCAGAAATGCCCGCTCCTGCGAAGCCGTTGGCGGTAGATGCCTTTGCTACGGCGTCCCCTCCGAATATGACAGCTCCGGTAAGACTCAGGCACAAAACTGCAAGTACAATCTGTTTTTTCATTAGAACCTCCTGTTGGTCTTATGTAAATTATTGTAAATTATTACGTAATTGTTAAATTTATTACCAATTTATTATAACACAGCTCATCTGTTTGTCAACAACGGAGGCTCATAAATCGCACTTTTTACAAATTGTTCATATTTTTGGCAAAATATGTTATTCCATATTGAATGTCTTTTTCCATCTGTTCTTTCAGCGCATCCATGGAGCTGAATCTGCGTTCTTCCCGCTCGAAGTTTAAAAGTCCCACTTCGATATATTTACCATAGAGATCTCCTTCATAATCGAAGAGGTAGGTCTCCACTCCAACCCTCGTCTCTCCCCCGACCGTCGGCTTATATCCGATATTCGTCATGCCCCGGTATACGAGATCATCCACCCGGGTCACGGATACATACACCCCGTTCGGAGGCAGCAGCTTATCCGCGGACGGCATCAGGTTCACCGTAGGCATTCCAAGCGTTTTACGCCCGATCTGTCTGCCATGGGCCACCGTTCCCCGGATCATGTAGGGATAACCAAGCAGAGCTTTGGCCGTTTCCATATGTCCCAGCTTAACCTCTTCTCTGACATAGGTACTGCTGATCTCCCGGCCTTCATATACTTCCTTTTCCACCACATGCAGCCGGTAACCGCAGCTTTTTGCGAATTGCCTTAAGGTCCCGCAGTCCCCGGCCCGCCGGTATCCGAAGTGAAAATCCGTACCTGCCACCAGCTCTTTGACCTTCAGGCGGTCCACAAGGATTTCCCGTATGAACTGTTCCGGGGTCATATGGGAGATCTGGGGGATGAACGGGCATTCCACGCAGTAGTCGATCCCTTCCCGTTCCAGCAGTGCCCTGCGCTCCTCATTGGTAGTCAGAACAGACAGGCCGTTTCCCGACAGGGCCGCCTTAGGAGGCACGGAAAAGGTAAACACCGCTGTTTTTTCCGCACCAGTGCGCAATTCTTTCATTTTATTCAGCAGCTTCTGATGGCCCCGGTGGAGTCCGTCGAATTTGCCGAGGGAAACGACGGACGGAGCATCCATATGAAAATTAGTCAGTTCTGTAATGTAATCCATGTTCTCAATCTCCTAAAAACATTTTCACCGGCTGATAACGGCCGCGGTCTGTCTGATATTCATAGATGCCGTAAAAACCTCCGGCCTCATCGTAGACACGGACCTGAACCTGTCCCTGCTCCAGGCTGCCGCCGCCCGTCCCGACTTCGTCCGGCAAAGACAGCAGATGCCCTGGCAGAAACGCATTGCCGTTCTGGATCAGCTTCTGAAATTCACTTTTTATGGTCACGGCGGGCATCCCGCCGAACATCTCATCTACCGGCGTCAGGATCTGACCAATCTGACCATTTTCCGCCAACTGCTGAATCTGTTGGAGCTTTAAGCTGTCCTTTAACGTAAAACGCCCTACTTGCGTCCGAAGCAGGGATTCCATACAGCCGCCGCAGCCAAGTTTTTCTCCGATGTCCTGGCATAAGGTACGGATATAAGTACCTTTTGAACAGCGGACCGTAAAGCGGATCAGGGGCAGCCGGCATTCCAGAATCACGATTTCATAGATTCTGACCCTTCTGGCCTTTCTCTCCACTTCTTTTCCTTCCCGGGCAAGTTCATATAATTTTTTTCCATTGACCTTCCGCGCGGAATACATGGGGGGGATCTGATCATATTCCCCCACGAAGCTGTTCACCGCTTCCCTGGCCTCTTCCGGCGACGCCTGTACTTCCCGGACCTTACGTACCTGTCCGGTCATATCCTGTGTGTCTGTGGTAATTCCCAGTCTCAGTACGGCTTCATAGACCTTCTCTTCCCCGGTCAGCATATCACAAAGCTTCGTGGCTTTCCCCAGGCACACCGGCAGCACTCCCTGTGCATCGGGGTCCAGCGTCCCGGTATGTCCGATCTTCTTCTGCTTCAGAATACCACGCAGCTTGGCCACCACATCATGGGAAGTATATCCCCGTTCTTTGTAAACGTTGATCACTCCGTGTATCACTCTTGTTCTACCTTCCTTTTCAGCTGCTTTTCGATGTGAGGAGTCAGGTTGTTGATAACGTCAAACATCGTTCCCTGCATGGTGCATCCTGCCGCCCTCACATGGCCGCCTCCTCCGAAATAGACCGCGATCCCGCTCACATCCACCTGGCTCTTGGAGCGCATGCTGACCTTGAATTCCTGGTTCCCGGATTCATAGAGAAACACGGCCACCTCGACGCCTTCCGTCAGCCTCAGCTGATTGACGATTCCCTCAAAGTCCAGCGGTCCCACGTGATAAAAATCCATATCCTTTTTGCGGAAGCCGCTGACAATACACTTTCCGTCCAGCAGCAGCATACTTTCCATCAGTGCCCGGCCCAGGATCTGGTTCTGAAGATAGGTCTTTTTATAAAAAGTCTCATCCACAATCCAGGAAAAATCAATTCCCTTGTCCATCAGCATACCGGCGATATTCATGGTCCTGGAGGAAGTGCAGGAATACTGAAACACTCCCGTATCGCTGGCGATCCCGGTATAGATGGCCTCGGCCATCTCCCTGGTTACTCTCTCCTCCCCGATCACTTCAAACACCAGCTCCGAGGTGGAACTGGCATCCGGCACGATATAATTGACCTGGGCAAATCCCTGGTTGCTGACATGATGATCGATACAGATGGTTTTTTCCGCCGTATCAAACAATTCACCCGCCGGGCCCAAACGCTCCCTGTCACTGGAGTCAAGGGAAATGAAAACGTCATACGGGCCCGCTCCCTCGCTGTCATGGCGTATTTTTTCCACTCCTTTAAGGAAATTATATTCCGGAGCGATTTTTCCGAGGAACACGTCTGTCTGTATCTCAGGAAAATATGTGGTCAGATACAGATACATTCCCAGGCAGGACCCGATGCAGTCGCCGTCCGGTTTTACATGGCCGGCGATCGCAACGGTTCTTACATTTTCAAGCTCAGATGTCAGATTGATCATCTACTTCACCCTTTTCATTCAAGTCCCGGTTGACATCGTCGATAAGCTTCGACATATTAATACCATATTCGATGGACTGGTCCAGCACGAACCGGATTTCCGGCGTGTTGCGCAGGTTAATGGTACGTGCCAGCTTCGTCCTGATATAGCCTTCCGCGCTCTTTAAGCCTGCCAGCGTATCTTTTTGGGATTCTTCATCCCCCAATACGCTGATATAGGCTTTACAAGTCTTCAGATCCGGCGCCACCTCAACCGCAACGACACTGGTCATGGGATTGATCCGCGGATCTTTGATTCCCGCGCGGATAATTTCGCTTAATTCCTTTTGTACTTCCTGGTTTATTCTGGTGTTTTTAATACTGTTCTTTCTCATGTTTCACACCTCGTTTTCAGGCTTACCGCCCGTTTTTTCCATCAGGCAACGCCTGTGGGAAATTATCTGGGGACCTCGACCATGGTATAAGCTTCGACCAGGTCCTCCTCTTTGATATCATTGAAGCCTTCCAGTACAAGACCGCATTCAAAACCGCTCTTGACTTCTTTTACATCGTCTTTGAAACGCTTCAGAGAGGCCAGCGGTCCTTCATAGATCACCACTCCGTCTCTGGTCAGCCGTACTGTACAGTTTCTCTGGAAGATACCGTCCAGAATGTAGGCTCCGGCAATGGTTCCGACTCCGGATGCCTTAAATGTCTGACGCACCTGTGCGTGGCCCAGGACCTTCTCCTCAAAGATCGGGTCCAGCATTCCCTTCATGGCCGCTTCCACATCGGCAATGGCATCGTAGATGACGCGGTACAGACGCATATCCACGCCCTCGCGTTCCGCCGTATTTTTCGCCGTGGCATCCGGACGCACATTAAAGCCGATAATAATCGCGTTGGACGCGCTGGCCAGGATGACGTCGGATTCGTTGATGGCACCTACACCGCCATGGATGATCTTAACCACTACCTCTTCGTTGGACAGCTTCAGCAGACTTTGTTTGACCGCTTCCACAGAGCCCTGCACATCGGCCTTCACAACGATCCCCAGCTCTTTGATATTGCCGGCCTTGATCTGTGTAAACAGGTCATCCAGCGACATCTTGGCTTTGGTATCATCCAGAAGCCTCTCACGGCCTTCGGAAATGAAAGTCTGTGCAAAATTTCTTGCCTCTTTATCATTTTCCGGCGATACAAAGATATCACCGGCGTTGGGAACATCGCTTAAGCCTAAGATTTCCACAGGAGTGGAGGGGCCGGCTTCTTTTACCCTTCTGCCCTTGTCGTCCATCATCGCGCGGACCTTTCCATAGGAAGAACCGGCGGCGATCGAATCTCCCACGTGCAGAGTTCCCTTCTGCACCAGGACAGTAGCTACCGGACCTTTTCCTTTATCCAGCTCCGCCTCGATTACCAGTCCTCTGGCTCTTCTCTTGGGATTCGCTTTCAGCTCGCACACTTCAGCCGTCAGGAGGATCATTTCCAGAAGATTGTCAATTCCCTCATGGGTATGAGCGGACACCGGAGCGAAGATGGTGCTTCCGCCCCAGTCCTCCGGAATCAGTTCGTACTCGGTCAGTTCCTGCTTCACCCGCTCGATGTTGGCGCTGGGCTTATCTATTTTATTGATCGCTACGATTATTTCAATCCCTGCCGCTTTGGCATGGTTGATCGCCTCTATGGTCTGGGGCATCACGCCGTCATCGGCGGCCACCACCAGAATAGCGATATCGGTGGAATTCGCGCCCCGCATACGCATGGCGGTAAATGCCTCATGGCCCGGTGTATCCAGGAAGGTGATCTTCTGCCCGTCGATGGACACCGTGTAGGCTCCGATATGCTGGGTAATGCCTCCGGCCTCTTTATCAATCACATGGGTATTCCGGATCGCATCCAGCAGAGATGTTTTACCGTGGTCAACATGACCCATCACGCATACAACAGGAGGTCTGGGGATCAGGGTTGCCGGATCTTCCTCGTCCTCCTTCAGCAATTCTTCGATCACATCCACTTTTACTTCCGCTTCCGCTATACAATTGAACTCCAGGGCAATCTCCTCGGCCTTTTCAAAGTCAATTTCCTGATTGACCGTCACCACCGATCCCTGTAAAAACAGTTTCTTCACAACCGCGGCTGCCTGCACTTTCATCTTTTCCGCCAGTTCCTTGATCGTCATGGTCTCCGGCAGAATAATGGTGCGGATGGTCTCTTCCTTAGGCTCCTGCTGTACCGGCTTCGGCGCGGGAGTGTTATTTCTTCCTTTTCCGCCCAGGTTTCTCTGGTTCGGTCTGTTGTCCTGGTATCCGCGGCGGTCGTTCCGGCCATTCCGGTCTTTATCCCTGCTGCGGTCGTTTCTGTCCCCTCTCTCCGCTCTGGAGGTTACATTCTGCTTCTCTGTAGCTTTTGTCTGAGGCGGCTTCGGTATCGTCAGACCGTCTCTCATCGTCTGACCTCCTCCGGGCCTGGTTCCCTGGGAACGGTTATTCTGACCCTGCGGTCTGCCGTTCTGTCCCTGGTAAGGACGGTTTCCATACTGGCCCTGACCGCTTCTCTGCCCATTCTGTCCCTGGGAATTTCTCTGATACTGTCCGGAACCCTGATTCTGGTACTGTCCGGAACCCTGGCTGGGACGGCCGTTCGGACGGTCTCCCTGCGCCGGACGGTTATACTGGCCCTGGCCGCTTCTCTGGCCCTGGCCGGACGCCGTATTTCTGTTACCATTATTATTCTGCTGTCCATAGGGTCTGTTGGAACCGTAAGACTGCTGGTTTCCGGCCGGTCTTTGGGACGAATTTCCCTGCTGGCCGTTAGGTCTGTTATACTGGGACGCTCCTGCCGGTCTGTTCTGGGAACCCTGCTGGCCCTGGGGACGCTGTCCCTGATTTCCCTGATAGGTGCCATTCGGTCTGGCACCCTGGTTTCCCTGGCCCGCCGGTCTGGTCCCCTGCTGGCCCTGACCCTGCATCGGTCTGGCACCCTGCTGGCCCTGGCTGCCCTGCATCGGTCTGGTACCCTGCTGGCCCTGGCTGCCCTGCATCGGTCTGGTGCCCTGCTGGCCCTGGCCGCCCTGCACCGGTCTGGTGCCTTGCTGGCCCTGACTGCCCTGCACCGGTCTGGTTCCCTGCTGGCCCTGGCCGCCCTGCACCGGTCTGGTACCCTGCTGGCTCTGGCCGCCCTGCACCGGTCTGGTACCCTGCTGGCTCTGGCCCTGCATCGGTCTGCCGGTCTGCTGGCTCTGGCCCTGCATCGGTCTGCTTCCCTGCTCTCCCTGGCCCTGCATTGGTCTGGCACCCTGCTGGCCCTGACTCTGTACCGGTCTGGTTCCCTGCTGGCCCTGACCCTGTACCGGTCTGGTTCCCTGCTGGCCCTGACCCTGCATGGGTCTCGTTCCCTGCTGGCCACCCATGGGCCGCTGGCCCTGAGGTCTGGCATTCTGGCCAGGCCTGCCTGCCTGCGGACGGCCGGACTGACGGTTCAGCGATGCCTGCTGGCTGTTCTGCGGATTATATACCTGAATGATATTGGGCTTTTTCTTCGGCATCTCCTGCTGCGGATGCGCCTCAGACGCATGGGCGGACGCCGGCGCTTCCTGGGCAGGCGCTGCCGGACGTTTGCTTTGGCTTTGGGGCCGGACCGGACTCTGGCCCTGGGTTTTTCCACCCAAGCTCTTTCTCACCATATCCACCTGATCATCAGACAGACTGCTGGCATGTGACTTCACTTCTATATTTTTCGACGCAAGGACCGTTAACACGTCCTTGCTCTCTTTGCCTAATTCTTTTGCTAACTCATATACTCTCAATTTCGCCATACTTACTACCTCCAGTTTTTGCCGCGTTAGTATTAACAAGTTCCTTTTCCACTGCCTTCGCAAACCCTGCGTCCAGCAACGCTAACGAGGCCCTCATTTCTTTACCCATTGCATGACCCAGTTCCTCTTTACTACCAAAAAAGTATACCGGCACTTTATAGTAAGTACACATGTTCCGAAACATTTTTTTGGTGTTGTCGGATGCCTCGTCTGCTACGATCACCAGGCTGGCCTTATTGGATTTTACCGCTTTCTCCGTGGAAAATTCCCCGCTGGCCGTCTTGCCTGCTTTGGTAGCCAGACCTATGAGGGACAGGACTTTATTCTGTTTCAAGAGCATCCAACTCCTCTCTTAATCGTTCGTATACTTCTTTTGGGATACTCATCTTCAGGGACCGTTCCAGGCCGCGGCTTTTGACCGCCTTCTCAAAACATTCCCGGGAATAACACAGATAAGCCCCTCTGCCGTTTTTCTTTCCGGTGGCATCTATCACAATTTCGTTCTCTGCGGTTTTTAAGACGCGGATCATTTCCTTTTTGCTCTTCATCTCACCACAGCCGGTGCATTTACGTAACGGGATCTTTTTATTCGTACTCAATCTACCACTTCCTTTGAAGACTTACTGCTGTTCGTAATCTTCTATATATTCTTCTGTCGCAAAGTCCTCATCCGTATACTCTTCGTCCGCATAATCCACATCTGTGTACTGAAGGTCCTCCGGATAGTCCTCATAGCCCAGATCTTCCATATAGAAGTCACCGGCCTCCCGAGCCTGGCTTTCACTCTTGATATCTATTTTAAAGCCGGTCAGTCTGGCGGCCAGTCTCGCGTTCTGGCCCTCCTTACCGATGGCAAGTGATAACTGATAATCCGGAACCACGACCTTGGCCGTCTTTTCATCCGCGTCCGCGATAACGGACACTACCTTAGCCGGGCTTAAGGCATTTTCAATCAGAAGCGCCGGATTCTCGTTCCAATTGATGATATCTATCTTTTCTCCGCGCAGTTCGGAGACGATGGCATTGACTCTGGCGCCGTTCATACCGACACAGGCTCCCACAGGGTCCACGTTCGGGTTATTGGACCACACGGCGATCTTCGTTCTGGAACCGGCCTCTCTGGCAATGCTCTTGATCTCGACTGTTCCGTCCCTTACCTCGGTTACTTCCTCTTCAAACAAACGTTTCACCAGTTCCGGGTGTGTCCTGGAGACGAGAATCTTCGGCCCCTTGGTCGTGTCCTTTACCTCCAGCACATACAGCTTGATCCGCTCGGTGGGACGGAACACCTCGCCTTTGACCTGCTCATTCTCAGTCAGCAGCGCGTCCGCCTTGCCCAGATTAATACTGACATTCTTCCCTACATAGCGCTGTACAATACCGGTGACCACATCTCTTTCCTTCTCATAGTACTGATTGTACAGGACTTTACGCTCTTCCTCGCGGATCTTCTGCAGAATCACGTTTTTGGCGTTCTGGGTGGCGATCCGTCCGAATTCCTTGGATTTGATCTCCACATTGACGATATCGCCCAGATCGTATTTGGAATCCATCAGCTTGGCGTCGGACAGGCTGATCTCCAGCACCGGGTCCTCCACCTTTTCCACAACGGTCTTCTCTGCAAATACGGCAAATTCCCCGGTCTCATGATTGATATTGACTTTCACATTATCCGCTTTTCCAAAATGGTTCTTACAGGCCGTCAACAGGGAATTCTCAATGGCTTCCATCAGGGTTTCCTTGCTGATATCTTTCTCCTTTTCCAAAATGTTCAAAGCTTCCATTAATTCCGTATTCATTTTCTCACTTTCCTCCTAATATGATCAAAAATCAAAGGCCAGGCGGATCAATGCGATGTCCGCTCTCGCGATTTTCATGGTCTGTTCGTCTTCAAACGCAAGGGTCACACTGTCTTTATCATATTCTTTTAAAATACCGGTGAACTCTTTGGACCGGTTGATGGGACGATAGGTTCTCACTTCCACCTCTTCCCCGATACTTCTTAGGAAGTCTTTTTCTTTTTTCAGCGGCCGCCCTAATCCGGGGGAACTGACCTCCAGGATGTACGCTTCGCCGATTAAATCCTTCTCATCCAGCAGGTCGCTTAACTGCCTGCTGACCAGTTCACAGTCGTCGACCGTGATTCCGCCTTTTTTATCAATATAGGCCCGCAGGTACCAGTTGCTGCCTTCTTTTACATACTCCACATCCACCAGTTCGAACTGATGGGCCTCTATAATTGGTATCAGCAGCTTTTCCGTCTCTTGTTCGTATTGCTCTCTCTTTGTCATTCCTACACCTTCCTTCTACTTATACCAACAAATAAGAGTGGGCATTCACCCACTCTAGTCATTCTACCTTGTAATTATCTTATTCATTATAGCACCGGGATATACGAAATGCAAGTACTTATTTTTGTAACAATCCTGGAGCCATTTTTCCTTTTTTCGCGGTTATTGTAACATAATATTCCTTTAAACGGGCAGGGAAAGAAATCGAAGAATAATGCAGTAACCGAATAACAGAAAAACAGCAGAGCTAATCTGAGGAAGATCTTTACCTGAAGTGCTCCGCTGTTTTTTTGTTATTTATTTTTATTGCTTGTTATTTTAACTATCTTTCTGGTTCTGTACATCCGTTCGGATTAGTCTGTTCCGTGTCCACCACTGCTCTGTCTCTTCCGATACAGTATGAAAATCACTGTTCCAATCGCTGCCAGCGCGAACAATACCCATACAACAATTGGTGCGCTGTCCCCTGTCTGAGGTGCCCCCGCCGTCTGCTGTGATGAATCAGACTGTTGTTGCTGATCGGAATCGCTGCCCTTATTCTGATCCTTAAGTTTCAATTCTTTTACCGCGATCTCAAGTTTCGTAATCGCTTCATTGATCTGCTGCTGGGTCGCTTTGTCATCCTTCATAACTGCAAGGGCGTGTGCTCTTGCATCGGAAAATACCTTGAAGCTTTCGTCCGTGTAATCTCCCTGCTTAAGCTCCGCATATTTATCATAAATCTTTTGCAGCCCGGATTTATCTGTCATCACAGGGTCATCGTCCTTGGTTATAAAGACTGCAAACGGAGAAAGGCTGCTTACGTTAACCTTTACCCGGCCATCGTTCACCGTGGTTTCAAACCGTTCCAGCCCGGCCGGTACAGCGTGAAGCACCAGCACTTTTGAGCCGTTAAATTTGGGGTCTGTCGGAATAGTAGCGGTGATATCTCCTTTAAAGTCTTCACTGAGTGTCAGGTTCCCGCTCCAGACAAAGGAATCCTCATGCTTGTCCAGATACTCCCTGAATTCTTTACACCCATTACAGTCATCCAGTTTCAACTCTTCTACCGACAATTTTGCGTTCTTATGGACCTGCTGCCCGTAGATTAAGAATCCTTTGTGATCCGGATCATCCACGGTCCTCTCCAGGTAGTCACTTTCTCCTATATCCTCGAAAACTGCTTCCACCGTGACATCTTTACCCGGCATGATAAAACTGGTTTTCCCGGACACGGCATCTGCGAACTCCACATCATCCGACATCCATTTTACAAAACGTTTTCCTTCCAAGTCATCGGCAACAATCTCTACTGCTGCCCCTTCCTCAAAATCACCGGATCCGCTGCCACCCTTTACGGTGACCTTATATGACTTGCCGATTACAGGAACATCTTTGTATGTGGCTGTTACCGTTACATCCTGCGCTATCATTATGAATGTGGTTGATTCCTCTTCCGGCTGTTCGATCTCCACATCGCTGCTGATCCAGCGGTCAAATTCCTTTCCTTCCGGAGCGTTGTCTGCAGTAATACTGACCTGATCGCCTTCTCCGTATTCACCGCTGCCTGTTCCGTCCGTCACAATTACCATATACCTGGGAGCCGGTTCAAAAGTTCCGGTGATGTTGACATCACCCTCCGGCATCAGGAAACTGTAGCTGTCTCCGGATACTTCCACCGGGACATGCGTTTCCCCGAACAAGACCGTTAAACTGTCCTGCGTCAGGCGGTAACCGCTCTCCGGCGTTACACTTATGTACACTCTTGTATCCTTGGCAGCCGTTTCCTTATCTGCCTGGATCTCGCCATGCTCGGTCTGAGATACGGTTATATGATAGAGAATCTCTTCAAACTGTGCATAGACTATCTTAGATGTCGTAAAATCTTCTACTTTCTCGCCGCCCGCAGCCTGGGTAAACCACCCGGTGAAACGCAAGCCTTCCTTGACCGGTTCTTCCGGCATAGTGATCTCCTGTCCCTTTTCTGCGGACGCTCTGGCATATTCGCTGTCGTCCATCATAAAGACGACCTCATAAGTCTCGGCCTCCCCTACTATCACGATCGCTTTTGCTTTCAGCGCGGTACCTTCCACACTTCCCTCTACCGTAAATTCGTGCATAGTCTCGACCTGATCCTGGGACACTTCATCCCATGTCACAGTCACATCCATCTCGTGTCCGTCTCCGTAAGTAGCTTTCACGGTCTCCGGCAGTACCGGCAGCACGTGCAGAGGCGTTTCCACATTGACATCCTCTAAGGAGATCAGATGTTTGCTCTCATCGGTGTAGATGCGGAAGGCATCTACTGTGATGTTTCCGCCTTTATTTTCCAGACGAATGGTATGTTCGCCGTATGACAGATCCGTTTTGCTGAATACGCACATCTGGTTTGCCCGTTTGAAATATTTATCATTCGGAGTCTTTGTGTTTACATCCGGCTGTGCTTCCCCGTCAATGCTGACTCCCAGGAGGCAGCCGTCCACATTGACCGTCGTGACAATGTCGATTCCGGTTCCCGTGAATGTATATTCTGCAGTTGCGTCTCCCGTATTTCCATAGTGGATATCCCTGCTGTATTCCGTCACTCCGTCAGGGTCACCGCCCCGGCCGTTGTAGTAAGAAAAACCGCCGGTATAGATAATCGCCGGATCATTATCATTGATCACTGCTGTCGGCTCCAACCCTTCCACCGTTACATGGACCACCTTTGTCAAACTGTTGTCCTTAGGATGCGTCAGTGTAATATCCGTATTTCCACCGCTTACCGCATTGATCTGCAGACCATCCGCCGCGCTCCAGTTTGCAGTTGCGATTCCCTCATCGCCGGATGTGACCGTCAGATCCCTCAGGTTCGTATCTGCATCAACCGTAACCTTTACAAATTCTCTGTCTCCGGCCACCTTCAGGTCAATATCCTCGGCGGAAACGTTCAGTTCCGGTTCGGCGGGCGCCTTCGAGCCATACACTTCCAGCTCAGATACATTCACATACCCCGAGTAGCCTCCGGACAGATTATAAAAACCGCTGTTTTTCAATCTCACATACCGTCCGGGTACCGGCTGATCCAGAATAAAGTCATTGCCCAGTGCAAAGCTATAGAAGGTCTGGTCGCTTCCCGCTCCGCATCCCATCCGGTTCTCCGTATCCGTATTGAGGACGGTCACCGTATTTTCCGCCGCAAAATCAGCCGTCGTTGATATCTGAATCACGACATCACGGAATCGTCTTAACTCTTCGTTTTTATAATTTCGGAAGAACTGCGTCAGGGAGATTGCATCGATATCATAAACTGCACCCAGATCGATCTCATACTTCAGTCCCTGATTCCCTACTGTACCGTTGGAACGGGCCGTCCACGGCGTATCTCTTTCTTTTCCGGCAAAATCCAATACTTTGCCGTCGTTCAGCCGCTGCGCATCGGACATACCGTCACTGTTCAGCTTCTTGCCCAGAGCGATGTTTTCCCGCTCTGATTTGCGGAAGGGAATAGCCTGTGACGCTGCCTCAATATCCGCGTCCTCAAGAGCTGCTCCGTAGAAGGAGAATTCATCTACCAAGCCATTATATTGAAGCTCTCTTTCCTTTTCATTCAGCTTCGCACCGATCGTAAGGGAATCCCCGACTGTCACATTTTCAAGTGATACCTGTCCCATCTGAGTTCCGTTCAGGAAGAGAGTAAATGTATCCTTGCTGCGAACGACGGAAAAATGGTTCCATGCTTGGCGTGTCTCGCCTCCGGTCACTGTCTCCATGGCAAATTCTTCCGGGGCCGTCAACACCTCGGTTGTATTCCCGTCGGAAATTTCCAGCACCAGTTTGCGCTTCTGAAGAGACAGTACGAAGTTCCCTTCCTGATCCGCCAGAAGCACCTGCTTTGGCGTACCCTGCACCTGGTTATCCGGATCGATCGTATCCGTAACCTCTGTGTCCAGATATAACTGCGGTTTAAACCAGCCGTTCACCGTGAACTGTTCCATCCCCCAGATAGGTGAATCCGGGATCGAGATATAGTTCTGTATATTTTCGTACAGGTATGCTCCCCGGTGGAACGGTGTCCCGACCCTCATATATTCTCCGTTTATAAACTTCGCGTTATGCCCCGGAATCGCGTTTGCGATTGTCTCACCTTTTTCTTCATCCATATGGTAAAGGGCCGTCAGCTCTTTGCTGCCATCCGCCAGCTGCAGCTTGTCCTGTGCTTCCTGGAGCCGATCTATCATATCGGCAATCTCCGCAGGCATCATACCGGCCGGATCCTTGCTGTCCACTTCATCCATAACAGCTTTCAATGCCTGATAGGTCTCGTCAGTAAAGAGGCTTCCATCCACAGCTTTTGCCTCATCCATCACCGTGCTCAGGGCCGCCAGTCCGGACCGGGCAAGTAATTTTACATTCTCTGCATTCAGCGGTACATTATAAATGGATATCTCACTTAAGTCTCCGCTGTAGAAATACACGCGGTCACCGCCTGCATTGTTGGTCATAGCTCCGGCTAACAGTGCATTCTGTGTATTATTCTCCCCTATCTGTGCGCTCTGAGTGCTTATCTCTTCCCCGTTCAGATAAAGAGTAAAGGTGTCCCCGTCCCGCACAGCCGCGGCCAGGTTCCACTGATCCGAAACGATAGTCCCGCCCTGGAGTGTGACATCGTTTCCAGTCCCGTCACTGATGTGGAAATTCAGACTTCCATTCTCTGTCCAGAGAGTCAGGTCATCCTCCGGAATTCTATCCTGTCCCTGACTTAACAGAACCTGTTTTTCCGCCTGGTCTGTCTTAAACCAGACACTCATGGAATACTGTTCCATTCCCTTCAGTAGTCCGCTTCCCAAATTGCCGTAAGATTTTTTATCAGTATTCAGTCTTACGGAAGATCCGTAGGTCTGTTCCAGCTCATCCATATAATAGGCTTTGCCGGTATAATTATGAAAAGCATCTGTAATCAGACCTTCGTCTGCCTGTTCAAATCCAAACTTAGCAATGTAGCCGTAGATCACTCTCTGCTCATACGGTTCCATCTCGTTTTTGTTTTTGGATGCGTCACACACCTTCTCTACCTCCAGTGTGTAAGGCTGCAGCAGTGAAAGTTTATCTGTGGTCAGTGTAACTTTTTCGCCCTTTGCTGCAGCGCTTTTTACCGCGATCCCCTCTGAAATGCTGTAATTCGCGGTATCCTCCGCCGTTACAGCATCTACGTTCTCGTTAAAGCTGATCTCGACGGTGGTTTCGTTGATTGCCTTGATTCCAGCCACCAGCGGAGCCGTCAGGTCGGTCTGCGTGTCCACTTCTGCCGGATCGCTCAATGCGCCTTCCACACCGTTCGCTACCGCCTTTACTGTGTAGGTGTATTTCTGCTGCTCTTTCAGACCGGAATCCGTATACGTGTTATCCATAGTCTGAGCGATCAGATCGCCGTCCCGATAGACCATATAACCGTCAATCGTAACTGCCGGATTCGGGATTACCACGCCGTTTTCTGTCATAGTAAAGCTGACATCTTTGTCCCAGTGTAGCTCTGCGGAATTCTCAGTTACCTCCCGGGCTTCAAGACCGCTTACTTTTCCTACTTCCAGAGTTACTTCCGGCGCCTCTGCAGTATCATAGATGCTGTAGTAGGTAAAGCTCATAGGCGGCAGCGTTACTTTCAGCTGCGCATTTCCATTGGAATCAATGGATAATACCTCTGACTGAACGCCCTGCTTCATGAATGCAGCTTCCCCGTAATCACCGGCCTTTGTATCCGGCTGCCGGTAATTCGCCTCTGTCTGAGGTATCCATTTGTAATTCGGAGGATATGCCCCATACCTGTGGACATCCTTGCCCAATGACCCATTTAACGGTACCGGTGGATAATTCAGTCCTTCTGACAGGCCAGTATAATACATCGGTACGTCAATAATCTCCGTTCTCTCTTCGTCCGTCTGATTATATACCCAGAGAAGGCCTTTTTCCCCCTCGTTCAATGCGTTGACATGATACAGCGTATCCATCTTTGTACCGCGCTGTCTGTTGGTTCCCGCAGCGTCGTAGGTTGCCTGTGAAATATGTACCATATCAGAATTCACGATGCCCCGGTAACGCTTGTAGAATTCCACCCATTTATTCAGAATATCCTGCGTTCCATCGTCGTATAAATGAGGTCCCCGGAAGTCGGAATTGACTCCGTTCCCCACATTCTGCGCGATCACCCAGTTATAATCCTCTTTTTTGTCTTTAAACGGCTGAAACGCCGCGTCTCCGCCGCCGCCGTGATACTCGGCAAACGGTACATGTGACCAGCTCATGGACATGGTCCTTCCATAGGAAGCGTTATACATAATCTGGCGTCCATACATCAGCTGTTCATGCCGGGGCTGGCTCCAGGCTGCTTCCTCATAACCGATACCGCATTTATTTGCGCCGTTCAAATAATACCACGCAGGTACCTTGATATATACGCCCATGTCGCGGAAATCCTTGCACATCATGCGTACACTGTTCTCCCACTGTTTCACCACAGAGTCGAAAACACCGTTGTGGAAACTGTATTTGGAAGCTTTTCCGGTCGTCGTATCCGTGGGATCCGCCGGATCGGTCTCTTTATCCTCGTTTACATGTTTTTCTCCGCTGTTGCAATAGGTCCCGGGATACGTACCGTCGATTTCCACGCAGTCAAGTCCCGTATACTGAACAAAATTTTTGAAATTATCCCAGTAATCATCAAAGGCTGCAGTGGCTACACACCATCCGTCCCAATGTCCGGTCGCGTTCGTGCCGTATGCCTCGCCCTTCTTATATTGCCCTAATTGGTACTGCGCCTGATAGATCCCGATCGCGATTCCCTTGCTATGCGCATAATCTACCAGTTCCTTGTAATGATCCAGCGTTTTCTGATCACGGGTTAACATCTGTCCGGAAGAATCCGGCGCGCTGTAGGACTGGATGATCATCTCGAATTCGGCAGCCGCCGCTTCATCGATCACTTCCTTCGTCAATGCTCCCGTATTATGGTGGGTCAGCGGATTATCCGTTATCCACGGGAACAGCGTGCGGTAGATCCCCAGCCTTTCCCGCATCTTCAGTTCAAACCAGTAGGTGCTGTGGGTAAATTCGTAAGTATTATATCCAATCATCGATTGATCTTTTACCAGCTCGTAAGCCGGCCCCACTTCATAACAGGTATGAGCGATATCCTTAAGCTCCAGGAATGGACTGCCCTCTTTCTCCAGTTCGCATTTACAAGGAAGCGCCCTGTTGATCGGAAGGGTGCTCTGATCGCCGCAGGTAAAGTCTGTCTCTAACGCCAGCAGGTCCTCCATATCCTGGTTGCCGTTTAATACCTCAGGCGCCAGGCGGCCGATCATCACCTGCTGATCACCGGTATTGGTAATTTCGACTCTTTTTTTCATAGCCGGTACATTGTCATACATCTCGTAAATAACTTTGACCTTAATTCCCTGGTACGCCTGCGGGAATTCAGCCGGCGCGGAAAAGTTGAATTCCAAATGTTTTCCCTTCGGCGGCCATTCCTTCGCCGCCGGATCCCCGAAGAATTCGTTAGGGGTCCACTCAAAGGGTTTTTCACAGGTTTCCTGAATCTCATAACCGTCAAAGACAAAGGTATTTCCAGCTTGCTTTCCTCCGATAAAATAATAGTCCGGATCTGCCTTGATACAGCTTTTTGGTATCTCAATCGTATTGTCAGCGGAAGAGATCGGATCATGTGTGATCTTTATCCCCTCATCACTGTAAACCTCACGATATGGTTTATCGTAAAGTCCAAGATACACATCCGGCCTGACGTCGTCCGTGTCCATCATTTCTTTGTCGATATACAGATTTTTGTAGCTTGACGTATAGAATTCGCTGCCTCCTTTTTCCGGTACCTTAAACTTTCGTTCAACAATACCGTTTCCAATCGTCAGACTGCCTTTTTCTTCTTTTACTTCAACCGGCAGCGGCTCTGTCGTCTCCAGCCAGTGACGTTTCCCGGACACGGCATTCTCAAGCCCCTCCACGACTTCGCCCTTTTCGTTCGTATAAGGCGTAGCGATAAAGGTGGTATCCTCAGCATTCAGCTTTACAAACCCCGCTTTAGCCGCATCACCCAGAATTCCCGCAAATGCCTCGAGGCCTGTCAGTGAGGTAAATATCACCGTACAGGCCAATAACATTGCAAGACGTCTTTTGAAACCTCGATACTTTTTCTGCATTTTCTCCCTCCTCAGGTTGTATTTTATTTCCAGCACTTCGTGTGAGCTAATTAAATTATATCGGATAATCCATAGAAAGATAATGTACAAACCTGACCAGAGACAGTGGACTTTTTTTACACCAGCTGTGCGGTAAAACCACGGGGACAAAACCGGCAAAGGCTCTTTGTAATAGAAAAAAGCACCCTGACCGTTTGACACAGCCCTCTTCTACTGCATCTTACTATCAGGGTACTTTCACTTATTTATGAAACATTAATTTTTTCGTGCTGATGAATCCCCGTATCTTCTTCTGAACAGCAGGATTATTGCCGCCCCGCCGGCCGCCAGCATGAACCAAAGCCACGCGATGGGTGCCCCGTCTCCGGTCTCCGGAGAATCTGCTGTCTGCTGCCCGGACTGATCTGACTGCTGCGATTGGTCCGAATGGTCATCAGAATCCTGTTTCTTCTCCTGTAGTCCCCTGACCGCATTTTCCAACTTTTCTTTTGCTTCATTTACCTGCTGTTGTGCCGTTTTGTCATCCTTTAGAACATTCAGTGCATGATCCCTAGCTTCGGCAAACGTCTTCCAGCTGGCATCCGTATACTTGTCCTGTGTCAGGTTAACGCATTTGTCATATATATTCTGCAACCCGGACTTATCCACCGTAACCGGTTTTTCCGTAGGCTGCGGTTCCTCCTTGATCTTCTCAAACTCCGCGCTTACGCTGACATTTTTGCCGGGCATCCGGAAACTGGTCGATTGGGCACCCGCATTATCCAGAGTCACATCTGCTGATGTCCATTTTATAAATTTCATACCCTCAGGAATGGCCGCTGTAATCCTCACCGTCTCGCCCTTTTTGTATTCTCCGCTTCCTGAGCCGCCTTCTACTGTAACCTTATATTTCTCTACTGCTACAGGCACTTTTCTTAATCCATCCACCGCATCTGAAAGGGTTTTCACCATTTTGTCGATCTGAGGCTGGGAAAAACCATCGTCAAACAGGGTGCGCACTGACTCTGCCAATGCATCCGAAAACGGTTTCCATGTCTCTTCCAGGTATTCTTCCTCTGCCCGGTCTTTATTTTCCTCATACAGTTTCTTTAGATCAGTGCGGTCTGTCACATTTACCCGGAAATTCACCGTTTCCGTATCTGTGCCGCTCGTGAAGGTGACCTGGAACGTATGTGTCCTGTTATCAAGCGTGCCCAGATATTCCGGTTTCAATGTGATCCCTGTGCCATCCTGAGCAATTGTATAGCTTCCGGCATCTAACTCGGTGCCGCAGGATACCTTACTTACACCGTAACCGTTAGGGTCCATATGAATGATGACTTCATTCCTGGCGTTGGCCTTGTCAAACGCATGGTCTTCGTCATAGATTACCGGCTTATATTCCGTCATGCCCGCCTGCGCTTTGATTTCTTCCGGAGTCAAAGCTGCTGCATAGATTTTGTACTCATCCAGCAGGCCGTTGAAACCATGGAGATAACTGCTGCCACTGGTATTGACACCCATGCAGAGATTCTTTTTCCATTTGCCGGCGTCGAATCCCGCGATTCCTTCTTTGGATCCGATCTCTTCCCCGTTCAAATACAGTATCATGGTGCCGTTTTCATAAGTAAGCGCCACATGATTCCATTGATTGAATTCTATCGCTTTGCTTCCATTGAGTGTACCGCCGCCTGACGTGGATTCCACTTCCACACAGGGCTTACGGGAATCTCTGTGTATATAGAACCATATGCCGTTTTGGCCCGCAGTCCCGCTGGTGACACTTGAGAACAGGGTCTGCGACTGGCCTGAGGCTCCCAGGCTGTTGCACCATGCCGAGATGGTGAAACTGTCGGAACCGGCAAACGCGGAGGAAGTGATCTGCACCCCATCATTCTTTTTGCCGTCAAGCTTAACTGCACCGGCATTTTTACCGTCTCCGGATTCTAAGGTACCGATCTTTGTTCCGTCTTCATCACCGGAAAAATCCCTGATGGTATCTCCGGAGATATCATCGAATTTGTAGTAGTGTGTCCGCAGCGATAAACCTGCCCTGTCCTTTATACAGAGGTTTGCGGATTCTGAAGTGTCCGTCACATTGCGGACCGTGATAACCAGCATATCTTCCGGACTCATATCGGAAATTGTCAGGGTCACAGTTTTTCCATCTGCTCCCAGCTCAGCTTTTATTACTTTTACACTGGAAGATATTGTATAGTTCTCTGCATTTTCCGCTGTCACTTTTGTGACCGGTTCATCAAATATTACATTTATGGAGGTTCTAGATACAGCGGTTACCTTATAAATTTGGGGAGCCTCTGTATCTTTTCCGGCAGTGACTTTTGCTTCATTGGAACTGTCACTTATAAGATTAGCTGCATTCACTCCTTTTACCGTATAGGTATATTCCGTATTCTCCCTGGTATTCGTATCCACATAGCTCGTATTTTCCGTAAAGGCAAGGAACTCACCATCGCGGTATATGTTATATCCTTTCATAACGCCGTCATTTTCCTCAGAGGGCTGCCATTCCAAGCGGATTTGATTACTGTCTGTGGAAACTGCCGTCAGCGCGGACGGTGCGGTGGGCGGCGTCGTATCTATCCGTTCGTTCACCTGCCTTAGCTGATCAAATGCGGTAGGATCCAACTCACCCCGCGCGTTCACTTTCAGATCAAAGCAGAGTACAAAATTATTTTCCATAGCTCCGGTCCGCGCCTCATACATCTCATCCACACTGCGCGAAGATCCCTTGCAGCCCCAGCGGTTCTGCCATGTGCCAGTGGAACCAAGAGGGGCGAAGTGGAAGAGCTGACAGTCACCGCTCGCCCAACGAGTGTCAGACAATCCGGGATTAAGCCCGCCTGCCTCTCCGGCCGTATAGTCCGTATAATCAGTAATTTTACTGTGATTGACCGAGGCGGAGGTACCCTTGTTAAAGGTAACAATGCTGTAAGGGTTGCCTGCTTTCGCAGCATTTGCCAATGAAGAGACATTATACTCCAGGCTCATATCCAGCTGGCTGCCTGCACCGCTGTGATAAAAGCCGTCAAACCACCATCCGGATACCATGTCACCATAGTGTTCGGACCACCACGCCACCATCTCAGAGAGCACCTTTCTGGCTTTTTGAGACGGTACGCCGTCCTGGCCGGGCGTATAGTCAAACACTTTTTTTGTCACCAGATAATCGCTGAAATAGCCATATCCATTCGGAGTACCCGATTCATCCCAACAGGCGGAATGAGGAGGGTTGGAAGGCAGGTACAGCATCAGACGTATCCCATAAGGTTCAAGTGCCTTGGCAATCTTCATCGGAAGATCATTCTCCATAGAGGTAGTCTTGGGATTCTGCTCTCCCTCTTTTAACAGCCCTGCCTCACGCATATACTTATCATAGACCGCATTGGGGGCACAGTAGCTTCCGGAGTTCTGCCCCAGGGTGAGCAGTACATATTTCGCGCCTGTCTCATTTACCTGCTTCGCATATTCTTCCGCGTCGAACTGACCGACGTACTCATCCCACGTTGTAGTCGACCGGTCCCATTTTTCACTGTCACCGGCGTAAGTACCGGGAAGATTGAAGTAATTGGACAGGAAATGATGAGAAATTCCGAATTCCGCATCATAGAACCAGTCCGTAAGCGGATTGCCGTCGGTGTGCTTGACAGGGGCAGAGGTGGACGGTGTGAAATATTCCGTACCTCTGTTGCCAAATTCATCCGCAGGCGTAACCTTGCAGCGCAGATACTTGTCCTCGTACTTATCCAGCAGGATAACCGTCTCTGCGCAGATGCCGGAGAGATCCTCGAATGGCCCGTCCTGTGCGTCTGCTATCTGCCACTGAAACTTTGTATCCCCCTCGGCATCGCCGTCCTCATCTGAAAAAGTATATTCGGCTTTCAACATCCCCTTTACGCTGGGATCTTCCCCCAACATAGATACAGAAAGATTCGTCACTTTAAGATCCGCTGCCGCAGGCGCCTTGTTGGTGCCTCCCGGCAGTACCACCGATGTTTCTAATGTTTCCCAGGCGTAAGTGACCGCCAGTTTAACGGTCACTTCGTATTCCGTCTTGTTCGTAAACGGATCATACGTAACGACAGCCTGGCCGGTTGACGAATCATAAGCGAAATCGGTCACATTGACTGCCTTCTCTGCCCCATCGACAGTGGCTTTCAGTGCAACTTCGTTGACCTGCACATCCGCCGGCATATTGGGAAAGGTAAGTGTCAGCTTTCCGTTTTCGGATTCTTCCTCCACAATAGAAAAGGAACTCTGTGCTTCCGCGTCATAGATCGCCGCAATTTCTTCTGCGGATATGGCAGTATCATACAGGCGCAGATCATCCATCGCTCCGTTGAATGCATTCTTGGCGTATACATTTCCGTCTTTATCACAGTTAATACCTATGTACAGTGGATAGTCAGTGGCTGCAAAATCATCTGCGCTCACTGCCAGTGTACCTGCCGGCGCTCCGTCGATATAAAAAGATACTACCGCGGCCTCCCTGGCAACAGCAATATGGTGCCACTGTCCCACATCTGCTCTGGCCTCTGAAAAGCCTTCCTGAAATGAGGAGTTGGAACTGCCCACACTCATTGCATGATACACCTGTGCGTTCTTTATATTGACTCCCAGCTGATTCGCGACTTTACCTGTGTTCCCGCGATAAAATACTGCCTGTCCATCGGCCGGATTCGGCGCCTGCCTGATCCACCCCATCATTGTGTAAGCGCTGGTTGGCTGAAAGTCCGTGCCAAGATCGATGTACGTATCGGTACCGTTGAATTCCAGCGCATACTCCCCCTGACGGCCTTGCGTAAGCGCGGTGCTACCGTTTACGGCATAACTTGCCCCGCTGATCTTCTCCTCCACCATGCCGCCTGTCAGACTTTCCATTTCAAAACGTAGTTTTGGTTCCGTCATCTGATCCGACTCCGACGCATATGCCGGCAGCGCGGGAATCTGCATAAGCATGGATACACAGCCGAAAATGGCGACCATTTTTTTCCATAAAACAGTTTTCCTCATTTTGCAATCTCCTCTTTCTCATATTAGTGAACGCAATACCCACATAATTTGATTATAAGGAAATTTATTCAAAACAAAAGGGACAGACCTGACCAGTAAGTGTGGACTTTTTTTACTCCCGGTATTCTCCCGGTGTCATTCCTGTCTCAGCCCGAAACACCCGGCTGAAATAACGATAGTCATTATAACCGCATAGATCGCTGATCTTTGTCAGATTCATATTCGGATTTTCCTTCAAAAGCTGCTTTGCCAGTCCTATCTTTTTTTCCGTAATATACCGGTTCATGGACACTCCGGCTTTTTTCTTGAAAAGCCGGGAAAGATATGCGTAATTATAACCAAACTCGTCCGCGATCTGTTCCACACTTTCGATCGTCAGGTAATTCTCGCTGACATAGTCCAGCAGCTGATTCTCTACCTTGTCCTCATATATACTTTCCATAAAATTATTTACCTTCTTAAACTCACGCATAAGGTTTTCAAACAGCTCTTTTTCTGATATGGACATACTGATACTTCTGATCATACGCATCTGCATTTCATCCAGAAAATTTTGTCCATATTCCTGTCTCGAAAACTCCAGCAGCTTCAGTACATAGAGGCAGAGCTTTTCTATACTTTCCTGTGAGGCATGTTTGCTCTCCATATATTCTAATACCGTTTGGATCTCATTCATAAAATTTTCCAGATTCGTACTGATAAAATATTGCCGTATATAGGTATTCATTTTCATCTTGACGATTTCCAGAAGATCATGCCGATATGTTCCTCCTTCATCTGAAAAAAACAGATTGTTTCTGCCGATAACCAGCCGCTGTTTGATAACATTGCGCAGCTGCTTGGCACCGTCCCAGATATCCTTCTGCAAAACAGCCTGGCGTACCCCGCACATGGTCACCGGAAGTTCTGTATACTCCTGCACCAGTGCGGTCAATGCTTTCATGCGCTCTTCAATCACAAAATCGTCAGACGGCTTCGCTTTTATGGCAATCATTTTTTGATTCGGAGAATGTTCATCCGCCACGAACCATTCCTGCTCTTCCTCGCAAAGCTCCGTCATGATGACCTTCCACGGTACCGCACCCATCTGTTCCTCATAAAATTGCCATACTTCCTCATCCTGCAGATTATAGATCACATTTCCCATACACAGTTCTATCAGCAAAAAGCTTTCTCCCTGTTCCGGTACAATCCGGTACTGAGCAGAATAAATGACATGCCGCTGTCTGTGGACGGCAAAATGGGACAGGCTTTTTTTGATATCAAATAACGTTTCCCGCAGTGCTTCCTCTTCCAATGGTTTTAGAAGATAGTTAAACACCCCATATCTGATCGCTTTCTGCGCATAAGTAAAGTTTGAATACCCGGATATAATCACAATAATAATATCCTGACTGCTGTTTTTGATCTCCCTGGACAGCTGCATTCCATCCATAACAGGCATAGCGATATCCGTAAAAACCACATGGGGTTTTAGTTCGGCTATTTTTTCCAGCGCTTCCTTCCCATTTGACGCACATCCAACGATATCAAACATAACATCCGCCGACTGGATTTTATGGCAAATGCCGGCCGCGATTTTCTCCTCGTCTTCCACTACCAGTGTCCTGATTTTAAATTGTTCCTGCATCTCCATTCATACATCCTCCGATCACGATTTTTCCTTCCAGGGCTTCTATATGATAGGTCATGTTCTCCCCAAAGAAAAGCTTCAGTCTGACGAACACATTGACCAATCCCATTCCATCTATCTGGCTGGACAATGCTTTTTCATCCTTCATCCCTTCCCGGCATTTTTTCATGATCTCTTCTTTCTTCTCTATCGGGAAGCCGTCTCCGTTATCCTTTACCTCCACAGTCCACCTGCCATCCTCCATAAGATAGCCGCGAACGGTAATCTCCGGCTTCTGCCGCTTACAATATTTAAACGCATTTTCCACCAGGGGTTGGACAATCAGCTTTGGTATCCGGCAGTTCATAAGCTCCAAAGGAATATCAATCTGCACCTTAGATGTCGGAAAGCGTTCTTTCATGATCTCGACATATTGCTCCACATGACGTATCTCCTCAAACATCCGGACTCCGCCTTGTCCGCTGTCCGCAATATAGCGGAACATCTTAGTGAGATTCAGGCATATTCGCGTAATCTTGACATTTCCGTCCTCCTCCGCCAACGTCCCGATCATAGTCAGCGTGTTGAACAGGAAATGAGGCTGCATCTGCGCCTGAAGCGCCAGCATTCTCGCCTGTGTCTCATAATCCTTCAGCGTAATTATGTTTTGAAGGGACTCACCCAGATCCACGCTCATCTCCCTGAGGGAATCGGATAAAAATTCCAGTTCATCAATGTGGGTTTCCACTTTTTCAAAATGGATGCCCTGCTTCAGATCTATGCTCCGCACCCGGCCGCACATATTATGAATCGGCTTGGATATCTGCTCTGAGATCTTATAGGTAATAACCGTGATCGCGCCAAAGATCAGGATGCTTAAGAACAGGGCCATGATAAGGAAAGAAAACAGCTTATTATAATAAGTAGCGCTATCGATCGTATAAACAACGGTCAGCCTGCCGTTAAAAATCTTATGGACATCTATCATAGATCCCTTTTCACGTAAGACACCGGTTACTCCTTTCTCCACATATGACGTGAGATTCAAATCCGACTCTGTGTAGATTGGTTGTCCGTATGTATCGTATATATTGACCTGAAGTCCCTGGCCGTCGGTATTTCCCGACAAGCCGGAAATCATGTTTTTAAACTCATCCACATCCGTCATGATCTCCAGAACCGCCCGCCCATTCAAATACCTATTACCCGGGTCCATACTTCTGGACAATGTGATATAGCTCTGCTCCTTTTCCTTTGCAAAGCGATCCCCCCCAGTTTGTTCCAGATATTCGTTTTTACTTAGGTACTTGACAACCGGGGTTTCATCCCTCACCAGGTCGTCATACGTATGGATCTGTGCCGTGTCCACCGGACTGATATAATAGCTATGCCCCATCCATATATAATATTGATTATCCACCAGAATCCCGATCCGGTACTTCTCCTGTATCATTTTATAAGACTCAAGATACATGGTAGAGAAGGCCTCAGACGCTCCCCCCATTCCGGTGTCACTTATTTTCGGAAGACGGCTGACAGCAGCTTTCTTGAATTCACCGGAATTCAACAGTTCAATCGAAAAAGAATTCATATTCTTAAAATAATTCTCGATATTCTCATCGATATTCTGGCTGAGCTGCTCCCGTGTATCTGCGATGTTCTGGCTAATCACCGTGGCCACATACCAGATCGCAAGACACAGGATAATAAACAGGCACAACAAAAACCAGCCTGCATAGGTTCGGAACAGTTTCTGAGACAGAGAACACGTTTTTCTGTCCATAGGACACCTCATCATTCATATGATCTGTTACGCTCAATAGCGCCGGTTGACAAATACAAAACATTGCCTCAACCCGACGCTATATTACTGATTATGCAATCATTTGCACCTGAAAAAGAACACCGTCACAAATGTACAGTCTGTTCAAAACATTATATCACAATTGCCAACGTCCCCGCACTCATATTATGACAGCTCTGCCCTTTTCCTGAAATCCTCCATATGGATCGTCTTCCCGGTAATTCTCGACTCCTCAGCTGCCAATGCCATCAGGTGACTGTTGACAGAAACCTGGGCCCCCGACAGAGTAAAAGCTCCGTCTGTTTCCACTGTTTTGATAAAACCTTTCATAAACTTTTCATCACTCCCGCTATGCCCTGAATTACCCACTTTTACGGTCGTCTTCGTCTTATCACCTGTCAGGAAGTCCTTGACTTCGATTATATTTTTCTCCATATCACATAAGATCTGGCCTTTTGTACCCATGATATTCATCGTACGGCTGCCCTCATAAGTAAATGCGCACATGGTGAAGCTGACGGTCACTCCGTCCTCAAACTCAAGATTGACAACCTGATGATCCACCACGTTGTTATCACACCGATAGACGCATCTTCCGTACGGCCCTGTTTTCAGCTCCTCCGTTACTGCCTCCTGCGAACCCTTAAGGGCCACCACTTTCCTGATCGTGTCAGAATACCATTCCTCATCCCGGCAATAGATCTTAGCCGCGCTGTACGGACAGCTGTCCTCGATCTTACAGTCGGTCAGGCATCGGGTTCCCGCTCCGTTTGGCGCATTCTCCTCCTTAAAGTGTTTCAAAGAGCCAAAAGAGGATACGCTAATACATGGCTTTCCGATCAGCCAGTTCAAAATATCCATATCATGACAGGATTTCTGAAGAATCATAGGACTTGTCATATCCGAATTTCTCCAATTCCCGCGCACGAAGCTGTGGGCCTGATGCCAATAGCCGACACACTCTATGTGCTGGATCGAAACGATTTCACCGATTACTTCCGTGTCCAGAATTTCTTTTAGTTTTGTAAAAAACGGGGAATAGCGAAGCACATGACAGATCGTCAGCGTCTTATGGTATTCCTCTGCGTACTTTCCCATCTCGATACACTCTTTGGCATCTGGTGACATGGGTTTTTCGCACATCACATGATAGCCTGACTTCAGCGCCTCCTTCACAGGTTCCGTGTGAAACCGGTCCTGTGTACAGATCATGGCACAATCCGCAAGCTTACCGGCTGCGAACATATCTTTCCAATCAGAAAAAGTCTGATCCTCAGGAAGCCGGTGTCTAGCCGCAAATTCCCTGCGTCTTTCTTCATTCGGTTCCGCCACCGCCACGATCTTAATCTCATTGGGATGCGAGACCGCATATTCCGCATAGACCTGTGCTCCGCGCTGGCCGGCTCCTGCTAATACAGCTGTTATCATACACTCACCCCTTAACCGATCCGGCCACCATACCGCTGATAATGTATCTTTGTCCGAAGATATAGACGATCAGGATCGGCAGGATCGCAAATAGTATTGTAACGCTTACCAGGTTCCAGCTGGCTGTATAGGTTCCATAGAAATTATAGACCTTCTGCACGATGACTGCCTTATCCGGATCCGGCAGTGTATACAGAGGAATCTGGAAATCATTCCACACATTCAGGAAATTAATCATAATGACTGTGACAGTAGCCGGTTTTAACAGCGGGAAAACGACCTGTGTAAAGATCCGCAGCGCCCCGGCGCCGTCGATCACCGCGGCCTCATCCAGTTCCTTTGGAATCCCTGTGATAAAACCGTAATACAGGAATACGCTCAGCGGCAGAATCAAAGCCACAAACACCAGGATACTTCCAAACAATGTGTTATACAGATGGATCACCCGAAGCACCTTCACGATGGAAACCATGCTGACCGGAACCATCAGTCCCATGGCAAAATACAAATAAATGAACCGATTCTCTTTTGTCCGGTTCCGGCTGATCACATAGGCGCACATGGCGGATGTGATCACCGTTACAACCACGGAGGTAATACTGATGATCAGGCTGTTGACCAGAGAATTCAGGATACTTCCCTGTTCCCATACCTGCTTAAAATTTTCAAAATGCCAGACCTTTGGCAGTGTCAGCTGCATGTTGATCGCTTCCGGCTTTGTCTTAAACGCATTAAAGATTACGATCAGAAACGGGACGATTACAATCAGGGACAACAGCCAGAACAGGACTTCCTTCACCGCCATCATTGCTTTTTCATGTTTTGTTTTCATGGCTCCTCCCTCCTAATCGTCATTATTATCTTTGATACGCAATACCAGAAGCCCGGCCGCCGCTGTGATGAGGAACAGGATCACTCCATATGCCGAGGACATTCCATATAGTTTCTTTCCGAATTCCTTAAATACCAGGGTATTAATCAATTCTGTAGCTCCGCTGGGGCCACCGCCCGTCAGCACAAATACGATGTCAAATGCTTTCAGGCCCTGGGAAAGAGCCAGCAGCAGGTTAATGATCAGGGACGGTATCATTCTCGGCAGCGTGATAGAAAAAAGCTGCTGACGTTTGTTTGCCCCGTCTACCGAAGCCGCTTCATAGTAACTCTTGTCGATCAGCTGCAGACCAGCCAGATAAATGACCATATTAAAGCCTACCTGCCTCCAGATTTCCACGAACATGGCCGTACCAAGCGCCGTATCCTTGGATGTCAGCCAAGCACGGGTCAGGTTCTCAAGTCCCAGTGAAGAAAGCAGTTGATTCGCAAATCCGGCCTTCATGAATATAGAACCGAATATCAGACCGATGATCAGCGGGGACAGCATAGCCGGGAGAAAAAAAATCGCCCGCAGGATATTCTTTGTCTTGAGTCCTTCATTGAACGCCAGGGCCAGCAGGAATCCGATCACATTTTTGAAAATAGTGGTAACCCCCGCGAAAACCAGGGTTCTTAAGATGACGGAAGCCAGTTCTTTGTTCTGGAAGATCTTTATGTAATTGTCCAGACCGATGAATCTCGCAGTTTCATGAGTCATCTTGATCGCATTCCAGTTCGTGAATGAATAGACAAAATTCAGGATAACAGGAACCATAAACAACAAAGTATAAAGAAAGACGGCGGGAAGAGTAAAATAACGTTTATAGATTTTTTTATTATACACTTATTGCTCCTTTCATTAAATTGGAGTGGAACAATGTGTTCCACTCCAATCATTTTTACTCAGCCGTGTCAAACATCGTCGCTCTGTAATTATCGGCATTTTCAATAAACTGATCCGCTGTAACACTACCGTCCGCAAATCCCTGCAAATATTTATACATATCGGGATCCCAGTACAATATAGTCTTCATACCCATGACAACCGGTTCCCCTTTGGATCTCTCCATAATTTCTGTCGTAGCAGTGGTAGGTTTTACGCTTTCCACATCCTTAAATGCGGAAGTAACCAAATCCGTGCGCGCGGCATAGTAGGTTTCCAGGTTCTCTTTCTTTGCCAGGAAGTTTAACAATTCTTTGCATTCATCGATCGCTTTACTGTTTTTATTGATAAATTTGGAGACTCCCCCACCATTGCTGACTGCTGTCTGGTTGTCCAGAAGCGGTACCGGGAACATACCGAACTCATCGGTTGCTCCATTGGCTGCCAATTCAGCTGCATAGGAAGAATATGTAAACATCATGACCGTTTCCTGCTCCTGAAGGGAAGTATAGCTGCCGAACCAGTCCTCTGCCTGTCCGTCATTGGTATAATACTTCGGATTGTTGCCATCTTTCGCAGACAGAAGCTGTGAGAGCTGTTCCAGCCCCGTTTTCAGGCATGTGATATCCGCGAGTTTATTATCTTTGCTTTGATTCAGGTATTCCACAAAGTCCGGTTTCTCAGCAGCCATACACGGGGTCATCCCGTATACCCAGGACTGTGTATGCCATGTCCCGTTGATTCCTTCGTACAGCGGCGTTTTGCCCAGTCCCTTGATCTGATCGCACAGTGCCATAAAATCATCCCATGTAGTCGGAACCTCCAGATTGTTCTCTTCAAAGAAGGTCTTATTGTAAAGAATACCTTCATAGTCAATCCCCCAGGTACTAAATCCGATCACTTTGCCATCGTAGCTGTTGGCATCCACTGCCCATTTTTCCAGATCGGCTACCCACTGCTCGCCGCTCAAATCAACCGCCACATCCGGTATACCGCCGGATTCCATCTCCGAGCCCGCAGGATACATGAACATATCAACTGCGTCACTTCCACCGGAAAGCGTGGTTCCAAGAAGAGTTTTGTATTCATTGTCCGGTGTCAGGGATACTTTTACTTTGATACCGGTCTCTTTTTCAAACGCATCAAACAGTTCGTTGTCCACATCCTTGATCCAGTTCTGGGAAGCCATCAGCGTGATCTCTTTTTTCTCTTTTGAGTCGGAATCACCGGCTTCCTGATCTGCGGCATCATCCGCCGCAGGGGTCGCGCTTGCGTCTGCAGTTCCGCCTCCGGATCCTTCTGCTGTGCTTTCTGCCGCTTTGTCTCCGCATCCTGCCAGCATAGACATAGTCATTCCCGCCACTAAGATTGCGGACAGGACTTTCGTTGTTGATTTTCTCATATAACTGCCTCCTTTTATCTTTTCTGAATCATCATTTTTCTGATGATCCTAATTTACCACAACGCTTATCCTTTTAAAACTAACAGACCTGACTTCCCGGTGTGCACTTTTTTTACCATATGTGCCCTTCAGCACTTAAAAGAGCTTATTGCTTCCTGATACACAAAAACCCCCGGCAGAGACTGCCGGGGGAAATATCCTGTTTATTTTATAACTGAGGTCCGGCAGCAACTAAAGCTTTACCTGCCTCATTATCCTCATATTTCGCAAAGTTCTTCACGAAGCGCTGTGCGAGATCTTTTGCCTTAGCTTCCCATTCAGAAGCATCCGCGTAAGTGTCGCGGGGATCCAGGATCTTGGGATCTACGCCGGGAAGCTCTGTGGGAACTTCAAAGTTGAAGTACGGCATCTTCTTGGTCGGTGCCTTTGCGATAGAACCATCGAGAATCGCATCGATGATACCGCGGGTGTCACGGATAGAGATACGTTTTCCGGTGCCATTCCATCCTGTATTCACAAGATATGCCTTCGCACCGCTCTCCTGCATTTTCTTAACCAGCTCCTCTGCATACTTGGTCGGATGCAGCTCCAGGAATGCCTGGCCGAAGCAGGCTGAGAATGTAGGCGTAGGCTCTGTGATACCACGCTCGGTTCCGGCAAGTTTTGCTGTAAATCCGGACAGGAAATAATACTGTGTCTGCTCCGGAGTCAGGATCGATACCGGAGGAAGAACACCAAAGGCGTCTGCAGACAGGAAGATAACATCCTTTGCAGCAGGAGCAGCGGAAACCGGGCGTACGATCTTCTCGATATGATCAAGAGGATAAGATACACGGGTATTTTCCGTCACACTCTTGTCGTCGAAATCAATCTTGCCGTCAGCATCCAGCGTAACATTCTCAAGAAGAGCATTGCGCTTGATCGCATTGTAGATATCCGGCTCGGATTCTTTATCCAGGTTGATTACTTTGGCATAGCATCCGCCTTCGAAGTTGAATACGCCATTGTCGTCCCAGCCGTGCTCATCGTCTCCGATCAGCAGACGCTTCGGATCGGTTGACAGCGTGGTCTTGCCTGTTCCGGAGAGACCGAAGAAAATAGCAGTATTTTCGCCGTTCATATCCGTGTTGGCAGAACAATGCATGGAAGCAATTCCCTTCAGCGGCAGATAGTAGTTCATCATAGAGAACATACCTTTCTTCATCTCTCCGCCGTACCATGTATTGACAATAACCTGCTCGCGGCTGGTAATGTTGAACATTGCCGCCGTCTCAGAATTCAGGCCCAATTCTTTGTAATTTTCCACTTTTGCCTTGGAAGCATTGTATACAACGAAATCCGGCTTAAAGTCCTTCAGCTCCTCAGCGGTGGGCTGGATGAACATGTTAGTAACGAAATGAGCCTGCCATGCCACTTCAACGATGAAACGGATCGCCATACGGGTATCTTTATTGGCTCCGCAGAATGCATCCACAACGAAAAGCCTCTTGTTGGAGAGCTCTTCCAGAGCAATTTTCTTCACGGTATCCCAAGCTTCCTGGCTGGCCGGATGATTATCATTCTTATACTCATCAGAAGTCCACCATACCGTGTCTTTGGAATTTTCATCCATGACAATAAACTTATCTTTGGGGGAACGGCCTGTATAAATACCGGTCATAACATTCACCGCACCGAGTTCACTTACTTGTCCTTTTTCAAAGCCTTCCAGGTCCGGTCTGGTCTCTTCTTCGAACAAAGTATCAAAAGAAGGATTGTACACAATTTCTTTGGTTCCTTTAATGCCATACTGGCTCAAATCGATGTTTGCCATAACACTTAACCTCTCTTTTCTGTATTGTATTGTTTAATAGTAACCATTTTAACACTTAACCCGCCGGATACAAGTCACAACTTATAACCAAATTCTATTATACAATATTAAACCAAAAAGTCTATATAATTTTTTCATTTTTATCGCTATGGGCACGAAGCACCGGTTAAGCGAATCCGTTAAGAACCGGCATAGATATTGTAATAACTCCTCTTTAGCTTGACATTTGTCATGCAATATGATACGGTACAAAAAAGAACGACTACTGTCGTGCAGCGGAGGGAACGAATGGCAAACGAAACCAATACACTTGGAAAAAGCGAATGGCACATTATGGAAAAGCTCTGGGAGAAAGCTCCCCGCACCTATGTACAGCTCTGCCATGAATTAAAAGAAAATCCCGGCTGGAGCCGCAGTACCGTCCAGACCATGCTGGAACGCATGACGGACAAAGGAATTCTGCGCTATGAAGTGGTCGGACGGGCAAAGCAATATTATCCCAACGTTGCGCGGGATGATGTGGCGGTCGCCGAGACCCGCTCTTTGCTGGACCGGGCCTTTGAAGGCTCCGCCAGCCTGATGATGAGCACCCTGGTACGCAAAAACCAGCTTACCAAAGAGGAAATCGATGAGCTGTATGCTATTTTAGAACAGGCGGAGGTGGAATCATGATAGAAACCATCATCACCTCATCCGTTCTGATCCTGATTATTATCGCGCTTCGGTATCTGCTCCGGGGTCACATATCCTCACAGCTGCAATATACTCTGTGGATGCTGGCGGCCATCCGTCTGCTTCTGCCGTTTCCCCTGTTTGAAAATCCTGTCAGTGTGATGAATATCCTACCGGATACGCAGACGTTCGTACCGGCAGACATGCAGCAGGCGGGCGGCTCTCCCCCAGCGGAGGGGGCTTTGACGGGAAATCATACCCCTGTTGTCCAAAACAGCAGATCCGCAGCAGGTCCTGCGGCAAACACAACGCCTATCGTCTGGACCGCACGGTATATCTGGCTTTGCGGCATGCTGCTGACCGGTGTATTTTTTGCAGCATCCAACGCCCGTCTGGGCCGAAAACTGAAGCAGAACAGGAGGCAGATCCAAGTACCCGGTTCTCCTCTTCCGGTTTATCTGACAGAACACCTGCCCTCCCCCTGCCTGTATGGAATCCCAAAGCCTGCCGTCTACCTGACACCGGACAGCCTGGCCGATGAAAAGCGCACCGCGTTTGTTCTGGCACATGAACTGACCCATTACAGGCACAGGGATTATCTGTGGGCTCTTATCCGCATTTTCTGTCTGTGCATCCACTGGTTCAATCCGCTGGTATGGCTTGCCGCTGTATTATCCCGCAGAGACAGCGAGCTGGCCTGTGACGAGGGAACTCTGGGGAAGCTGGGCAGCGAAAACCGAGTGGAGTATGGCAGGATGATCATCGAAATGTCCACCGCTCCCGCAAAGCCCTCTCAGCTCTTCTGCTGCGCAACCACCATGACCGGCGGCAAGAAAGAAATGACTGAGCGGATCAGGTGCATCGCCAGGCAGCCGAAAACTCTGCTGATCTCACTGGCTGCTGTTGTGATCGTGACTGTGACAGCGGTTGCCATAACTTTCGGAAGTGCAGCAAATAGAAGTGAATCCAAACCGGAGGAGGCACAGGTCCTGAATCCGCAGGAACTATGGAATGCGCGGACCGCCTATGTTGGCGACAACGCCGCAGAAATGCCGCAGTACCGAATAGCAAAGCTGGAAAATGGAAAGGTGCTATCAGAAGTTCCATTGGAAGACGGCGGGTTAGCGAATGCCATCATCATGGATGTTATGGTAAAATCCGCCGCATGGGAGGGCAGTGATATCTCTGCGCTGTCCGAATGCTATCAGATACGCCAGACATTCCCGAATGCGAATGAGATTCATGACTACTATGCCTATCTGCCGGAAGACGGCAGAGCTGTCCTTCAGTCAGGTACAGACGGATTCTGCTCTGTGCTGTCCCAGGAGCTTTATTCAGAACTGCTTGTATTATGGGATAATCTTACCGGGGACCCCTGGCTGGCAAACAGTTATACCGAAGGTGTTCCGCGGCCTGATTTTGACCACCTGCTCTGGATGACACCAGATGATGAGAAAGGATACTGTGCCGTCTGCTATCAGGATGTCAGCCGGGAACAGATGGAAGCCTACCTCCAGACACTGGCGGCTGACGGCTGGCAGACACTCCGGGATTTTTATGAGGATACCACGGTCGGTGGCCTATATGAAAAAGGCAGCCGCATGATCAGTATCCAGTTTGCCGGTCAGCAGGTGGTCTTATACTTCTCTTCAGAGGGGGCTTAATCCTTAGTATTCTACTTTCGTAAACACCACGAAAATACCCCGAAGCCGGGTACCGGCGGACAGGTTAATTTCCACCAGTTTCAGACTTCAGGGTATTTATTTACTGGTCCAGAACCACAGACGGTATCTTAAGCATCACCGCGATCTTCTCGAAGAGGGAAGCATTATGTCCCACGCTCATGGCGAAGTGATGTGTGGGTGCCTGTGCAAACCATTCGTCCATGTAGGCATCCGGATCTTTTTTGAATCTCACCGGAGTCTGTGTGTTTCCGATCGTCATAATGGTACCGTTGGTCGCTTCGGCTTCTGTGATGATAAATTTAAGCCTTCCGTCTATGTTCTGGGTACAGCCCAGATTGGTGATAGCTCCGGCTTTTACTTTCGCCTCTACGGAGACCCCGGTCCCCTGTTTCCCGTGATACAGTCCCATGCCGCGCAGGATGGGCTTGCCGTTTGCGATAGCCAGATGGAATGGGCCGTCATGGCCCAGAAGGATCGTACCGTCCTCATAGTCGGTGACGACGATCTCGCAGTAACTTCCGCCTCTGTTTACGATATCACAGATTTTCATGGCAAGGCAGGTCTTTAAGTCTCCTTCCCCGGCACAGGGAATTCCTTTTGCGGTGAGCAGGGAATGGCCTACGATAAAGCCGCCCTGTATTTTTTCATAGTATCCGCCAGGTGCTCCGTGATAGTAGTAAGTCAAAGCGTCCAAATCATATTCTTTTACCAGTTTTTCCTGGGCAACTGCCACTTTCGCAGACCATTCCAATTGTTCCGGAGTAGGTTTTTTGGCCAGCGGATCCGAAGGGGAGTCTTCGCTGATGATAAAAAATTCAGTGATTTCCTTTTTCTTCGCTTCCACTTCCTCCTCTGTTACAGTATCCAGCATGCGGTTCAGATCGCACATCTCCAGCACTTCCAGATGGGCTCCCGTCTGTCCCTGGAACATGGTAAAGTCACTGTACATATCCAGCATCCCGTTGAAGGTGTTGCCGAGAAAACCGAATCTGGCATTGGACAGCCCGCTTTTCACGCTGGCGGCCAAAACCCACTCTTCTATCTGTTTCCAGGCCCGGACCGCTTCCGGTCGGGAGGCCGTGTTCTCATCCGTCATGGAGATCTCAGGCGTATAATCAAGTCCCAACAGGCCATTGATGATGTGGCATTCTATGCCGGACCGGTTGAATGCGTTGGTCATCTCAGGTACCGGACATGCCCCGCAGTGGGCCAGCCACTCGCCGGTCGTAGTCCGGGCATAGTTGATTCTGGCTGTGGGCTGAAGATTCAGGATGACGACCGGGGCTTTGCAGACCTGATGAACCGGCAGAACCGAGGCGCTGTTTACATAGGTACCTGCATGGGCAAAGATCAGATCCACATTGTTGGCGTTAAAATATTTTCCCGCCTCCTCTCCTCGTTCGGAACAGTCCACCAAACCGTATAAGAATACCTGTGCATTGCCTATTTCCCGGACTTTTCCGGCAATAAATTCTGCATACTCAATCACTCGTTCGCGCAATCCGGGGAATTGATCCCAGTAGGGCTTTAATCCCATTGTATAAATACCGATCCTAGCCGGTTTTGTTTGTTTTAATTTTTCCATGTTTTCCTCCAGTAGCGCATTTACTGCGCATTAAATTCAGGTACACCGTTTACTTCTGCAAACCAAATGAATACCGTTACTTATTCTATTACGGACAAATCACTTCCAGCTCAAGTCCCAGAACTACTGCCGTTTTCCGGATCATATCCATCCAGCTGCCCACAGCCATTGAACTGTGATGGGAGGGCCCAGCCATACACCATCTGTCCATAAAGTCCCTCACGGGAATCGGAAAGCGCACCCGGGTATTCGTATCCCCGAGCGCCAGGATATCTCCCGGAACACTCTCTCCCTCTGCCGCGATCAGACGGTAATTGCCTTCCCCATCCTCACTCAGCGCCAGCAGGGTCACCGGACCCTTTTTGACCAGGAACTGGGTAAGATAGCCTTTTCCGGATTTCCCGTGGAACACTTCGGACTCTCTTAACACCGGCTTTTCATCTGACAGCGCGAAATCGCTGGAACCACTGTGACCGATCAGACAAGTGTCATTCTCAAGATCCATGGAATACAACTCAGCGGTGGCGCAGCATCCCGCCAGCACTTTGGTGATCAGCATGGCGATGGTGGTCTTAATATCCCCCTCCACACAGCACGGAATACCCAGGGCAATGAGGGCGGAAAATACAATGTTCATCGGCCCGATAATCTCCTTATATTCTCCTTGCGTCTCACCCGCATAGTGGAACGCCACCGCGTCCAGATTCTGTTCCCTGATCAGTGAAACCATGGCGGCGGTCACTTTGCAGAGATCCTCGAATTCCCGGGCATTCTGAGACACTGTGAGCGCGAAATGGTCCTTGATAAATTGGCGGCACTCCTCCAACAGCTCAACGGTTACCTCCCCCATGGCATTTTTTATCTGATACAGCTCCAGAAATTCGGTGTAGATCCCGAATTGATTATATATTTTTGTCTCATCTACATACAGGTCCATCATCCCGTTAAACGGATGACCGATCATCCCGATCCGGCCTCTTTTCAGCCTGGCCGCCACGGCCGCCGCCCGGCACCAGGCGTCTATCTCACTTATCACATGAGGATCAGCCGAGATCGCGCCTGTGACTACCCCGTATGATGCGTTTTTCTTTTTCAGCACCGCGGTGACTTCCGGTGCTCCCGCGCAGGAGAGAGTCCCGAGCCAGCCGCCGATGGTGTCAATCTTTGAACAGTCCAAAGAACTTTCCGGCTGAAGATTTAATACAACAACGGGAGCAGACAAGCCACGGATGACCGGAAGCACATTCGATGAGGGGGAGTAGGTGGCGCAATAGCAGAATACCAGATCCACCTCCGCCTCCACAAATGCGCGGTTGGCTTCAGCCGCCGCAGCATAGTGATCCACCAGACCGCCGTCAGTTACATGTATGTCCTCCGGCAGCAGTCCCTTTATTTTTCCATAGTGATCCATTACCGCTTCACGCAATCCCTGAAACTGTTCCCAATAGGTATTCAGTCCTATACAAAAAATCCCGATTCCCGCATTTGGTTTTTTGATATGTAGTCCCATAGAAACCTCTCCTTACCCAATCCGATTATTTTAACTTTTTCTTTATCAGGCTGTCTAAAAGTACGGCTCCAACCAGAATTACTCCTTTAAATACGGTCTGGTAGAAAGTCCCCACCCCCAGCAGATTCAGCCCGTTGGACAGAAAGCCGACGATCAGGGCACCGATGGCCATACCGATCACCGAACCGGAACCGCCGGCTACACTGGTGCCTCCAAGCACGATGGCCACGATGCAGTCAAATTCAAAGCCGTTCCCCACATTGGGATCACCTGCCCCGAGACGGGAAGCCATGATCACACCGGAGAGCCCCGCCATGGTACCAACCAGGGTATAGATGGAGAGAACCAGCCGGTTGCTCTTTATTCCCGATAACGTGGCAGCATTTTTATTTCCCCCGATCGCAAACGCGTATTTGCCGAATACCGTTTTACTCTCCAGAAAGAAAAAGACCAGAAGCACCAGAACCGCAATGATGACCGCGATTGGAATCGTACCGATCATTTTCCGGCCGATAGAGTCAAAGCCTCTGGGCAGTCCGGCATTGATGGACTTCCCATCGGTAACGATATAGCTAAGCCCTCTCGCCACATACATGCTTCCCAGGGTGGCGATTACATGGGTCACCTTCAGTTTAGTCACCAGGATACCGTTTAGGACACCGAAGGCGAATCCCACTCCGACGCCCAGAATCCCTGCCAGGAACAAGGGAATGTCATTCATGGCGCACACTGCAAACACCACACCCGAGAGCGCCAGCAGGCTTCCGACGGAAAGATCCATATGCCCCGTAATCATCAGCATGGTGGCCGCCGATCCTGTTATAATGACGAAGGTAACCTGCCGCAGCACATTCATCATATTGTTATAGGTTAAAAACTCCGGCGCCAATAGGGATAACACCACGACCAGTACGATCAGTATGGACAGGGTGATCAATTGGGTCAGCGTGGATTTACTTATATTTTTACTCATCATATTTATCAAGCCCTCCTGTAGAGATCTGCATTATTTTTTCGGAATCCGGCTGTTTTTTTACACTGTTTTGGACCACGGCGCGGATCTTCCCTTCATACAGAAGGATGATTTTGTCGCAGAGAGCCAGAATCTCGGGCAGTTCCGAGGAAAATACGATGCAGGCGTTTCCTTTTGCCGCCAGTTCCCGGATAATATGGAAAATTTCGTCCTTTGCTCCCACATCCACTCCCCGGGAGGGTTCATCCAACAGCAGGACCTTCGCATCCGCGTTCAGGCATTTGGCCAGCACCACCTTCTGCTGGTTTCCGCCGCTTAGCAAAGATACGCTTTTTTCTTCGCTGCTGGTGGCGATCCGCAGATCTTTGATATATTGAACTGCCATTTCCCTTTGTTTTCTCTTATTGTAAACATTCCATCTGGATATCTTTTTGTAATTCATGACCGGGATATTATCTTTGACGGAAAGCTCCAGGAAGAGCCCCTGTGTTCTACGTTCCTCCGGGACCATAGCGATTCCCTGACGGATCGCGTCCCTGGGGTCCCGGACATGTACTTCTCTTCCGTCGACCCTTATGGTACCCTCAAAGGGATCGGCTCCGAACAGCGCCCTGGCCACCTCCGTCTTACCGGCACCCACCAGACCGTAGAATCCCACGATCTCTCCCTTTAGCGCTTCAAAGCTGATATCATGCAGCTTATCATTGGTGAGATTCTCTACTTCCAGCACTTTTTTGTCCGGATCTATGACGCTTGGCACATAAGTCTGGATAACGAGTTTGCCCAGCATGAGCTGGATCAGCTCTTCCTGTCCGTGAATCTTTGATGCCTGCTTGGTGGCTATCGTCTTTCCATCCCGCAGCACCGTGACATAATCCCCGATTTCCATGATCTCATCCAGCCTGTGCGAGATATAGATTACGGTCACTTTCTGTTCTCTTAATTTATGTATGATGGTAAATAATTTCCGTACCTCTTCTTCCGACAATGCGGCCGTCGGCTCATCCATAATCAGAATGCTGGCATTGGCAGCCACTGCCTTGGCGATCTCTACAATCTGCTTTTTCGCCATACTGAGTTTTTCCACTTTTTCCTTTAGCTGGATACTGGGATCAATCTCATTCAGAACCTCATAGGCCCGCTGCGACTTGCCGGAGTGTCTGATCACGCCGAAACGGGTATCTTCCGCTCCCAGTGTCAGATTTTCTTCCACCGTCAGCTCATCCACCACATTCAGTTCCTGATACAGCACACTGATTCCCGCACGCATGGCCTCTTTGATACTCTTTGGGTGATACTCCTGACCATGAAGGAGCATGGATCCCCTGGTCTTCTCGATCGCTCCGGTCAGGATCTTGATGAGTGTCGATTTCCCGGCCCCGTTTTCTCCTATAATGCAGTGAACCACATTGGCCGGAATATCAAAGCTGACATCATCCAGCGCTTTCACTCCCGGATATTCTTTGGAAATGTTCCGGATCGACAATATCGGCTGTTCCATTTCAAAGCTCCACCTTTCTTCGGAAATAGAAAGGCAGGGAATGCTGTATGTATTCCTGTATATGGCATTCCCTGCCTCATACTGTTATTCCAGTCCCAGTTCCTGTTTCAGATCCATCTCAGAAAAATATTCATCTACCAGGAATTTCTGGAATTCATCGATCGGGGTGCTCCAGTAATCCAGAACAACGTCCGTCACTTCCACTTCATAATCCGATTTTGCATCAATCTCACCGTTCATCAACTGAATAGCGGTATCGATCTGGGTTTTCGCGTTATTCTTCGGAGACAGAGCCATAGTCAGCTTCAGTGAGGAATTAGGGTCATAGATTTTTATGGCTTCCTGCTCACTTCCGTCTGTTCCCACGAACAGCTCTGTCTTTGGAATACCGTCTTCTGCCTGTCCTCTGCCCGCCGCCTCAAATGCAGCCAGAGCGCCCAGCACGGAATTCGCATTGATACCGTAGACCATATTTACCTCGGGATGGGATTGAAGGATATCTTCCCCGCAAGCCATCGACTTATCTCTTGAGGACTCTCCGTCCAGCATAACTGCCACTTCCGCATCCGCAGCCACACTCTGGACTCCCTCTACAAAGGCCAGTGCTCTCTCTTCATGCACCTGCTGAGAGGAAGGGATATCGATAATAGCCATCACGATCTTTTTATCCGGATACCACTCCATCCACTTTTTCGCAGCGGCCGCTCCCAGTTCTTTGGTAGCCGGTGCTTCATACAGGCGGATATGGGGATTTGCCGTAGTCTCAGCCTTATTTACAAAAGTCGCCAGCGGTACATCTGCGTTCTGGGCTTCCTGCACCAGCGCCTCCGCGTTCGCTACATCGGCAGGCTGACAGATGATCGCCTTTGTGTTTTTTGAGATCAGATCCTGTACGGAATTCAGCATAATCGATGAATCCACTTTCCCGTCGATGATAATTGTTTCGTAACCGGCTTCCTCGGCATATTTTTCAAACCATGCGCATTCCGCCTGATGGTATGCCTCATTCATATTGTAAGATACTTTTCCGATGATTGCCTTCCCGTCCTTACTTCCAGATCCTTCATCCGGCTTCGCGGCATCTGTTTTTGCCGTGTCGGCGGCCTGCGCGTTCCCTGACTGTGCCGCACCGGCATCGCCGCCGGCCGGTGTCTCTTCTTTACTCTGACACCCGGCAGACATCACCATAATTGTAGTCACTGCCAAACATACAGATAACCATCTTTTTATACTATTACTTTTCATTTTTCCCTCCTGATACCTTCCAGTTTTTTACACGCCCAACGTTGTTTTGTGTGATTTAAATATAACATCTGCCGACAGGGGCAACAATGCGGTAAAATTTAGAAAAAGTATGATATCTTAATTTCTACTCCGATTATTTATAAATTCAGGCAGAGTTTTCGTAAAACGGATTGGGTTTTTATTGGTTTTTTCCTCCGGGGCGGTCCCTATAACCGGACTGCCCAATATCGGCTGGTCTCCGTGGTATTTTGGGAAATCTGGGATACTTATAAGATATCCGGATACATATTTTCTTCAGAGAAAAATTCAAGAAACAGAGTTTATGAGAATAGAAGTGATAAAAAGTATTTGGCGACATGCCGGATTCATCCGGGGTTTTGGAAAATATCTGGCCTCCATTGGGAGCGTAAAAATATGGCTGCTTTGCGAAGGCTTTTCCTTTGCTACCTATATGGCATTGCTGTCTCTGTAATTTTTAAGAATATTTTAAAAGTAACGGAGAGAAATCAATCGTTATTTTAAAAATTTGATGTTCTATTTCAATATTTGGTTCATTGCAATTCATACGCAAAAGTAATTTTTTTACAATGTATAGTCCTTGCCCTGATGTTCCCTTAGTTCTCGAAGTATCTCCTACATAAAAACGTTCCAGTAATTTTGATGGTTCCTCTATTGGAATTTCCTTAATAGGATTTTTTACACAAAACAAAAGGCGGTTTTCGCTATATGATAGTTGAACGTTAACATTTTCCGCAGTAGAGGTTACTGCATTAAATACTAGGTTTTGTATGATACGAATACAAGCCATCCTGTCTGTAAAAATATGAATATCTTTTTTTGGAATATCAATTTCTGGTTCGATTTTTTTCGTGTTAAAAACAGAATAATTATCAAGTAACGTTTCAGTCAGTAAAGAGCATATCTCGATATCTTCATCATGAAACGGATATTGTCCTGCGTCCAAAAGGGAAACATTGTAAAAATCGTCTATGAGATGTTCCAGTCTTAATGCTTTTTCTGATAATGTATTCATATAGGATTCTCTTTTATCTGCGGGTGCATTTTGCATGAGTTGTAAATATCCACGGATAGAAGTCAGAGGAGTTCGTAAATCATGGGATAAGCAAGAAATATTTTCTTTTAATTCCTGTTCTCTGTTCTGAATTTTCACAAAGCGTATATCATTTTTCAATATAATACGATTTATGGTTTCAACCAAATTTTCCAAACTCTTATCTGACAAAGATACAGTTACAGTTTTTTTTGTTTTTCCATCCAGAATGTCATTGAGTTGGACGATTACTTTGTGTATTTGTATTTTCCAGTTAATAAATGCAGTCGTAAGAACGATTACAAGTATCATCAATATAAGAAATAGTATCGCCCACTTCATGCCAAACTCCTTTATTTGATTTCTTTTTTGTTCATAACAAAACTACCAATAATTAAAAGCAGGATACATCCGCCAATATAGAACGGAAGATTTTCAACAATACCCATTGTACGGCAGGAACTGAAATTCATCCAGTAAAACATAGGATTTCCATATATAAAAATCTTCATAGGGATTGCTGCTTTTTCCATTTCACTCCAAATCATTAAATAGACGGATGCTCCACTAAAAACATATAAAAAACAAATTCCAGTTACAATTCCTGTGTTTGGTATCAGAACACAAAAAAATATAGTGATACATTCCAATGCAATCAATACCATTCCACATAAGGACGTCCAACCCAAAAGTTTTATTAGTTCATGCGTATTAAGGAAATAACCGGATAGCATTGTTTCGACAATAGTAAATACAGCTACAAAAGCAAAATATGTAAGGAATGATATCACAAAAATAGTAATTGCCTTTGTATAATATAGAATACTTCGTTTCATTCCGTATGCAACAGAAAGTTTGATTGTTCCCTGGCTATATTCTTTTGTGAAAAATAGCGCTGTAAATAATACACCTATCATCCAGAAAAAAGCCGTATATGCAAGTGCAGAACGGGCAACAGATATAAACGTTGGTGTTTCTTCTGATAAATAGCATTTAGCTTGAAAACCGATAGAATTTGTAATTCCATCACCAGCTCCAAAAAATGTCATATTACCAAACGCAAAAGAAGCTAAAATAATCGAAATACAAACACCCAAAATTATAAAAGGCATTTTCGAATGATGAAATTTGTACCATTCGGCTTTATATTGATTACGCATGTTCTACACCTCCAATCAAATTTGTATAATAGGTTTCAAGATCATCACCTGCATTCGCCATTTGATAAATTACAATATTGTTATCATTTAACAAAGTTGAAAGCTCTCCTATGCACCCCATATCATATAAACGAATACTCTTATCAGGCATTACTGTAAAATTAGAAGTATGCAATTTATTTTCTAATATAACAACAGTAGCAGGGACATTATCAACCTGTAACAATAAGTGTCTTTTACAACGCTCATCCAATTCTGCTGCAGTTATTTCTTGCAGTATTCTTCCATTATGCAAAATACCATATCGGTTCGCTAATTGATGTAACTCAGTAAGAATATGGCTTGAGATTAAGATAGTGATACCATAATCTTTATTTAATTTTTGTAACAAGTTACGAAATTCTACAATACCAATAGGATCGAGGCCGTTAACAGGTTCATCAAGTACAAGAAATTCGGGTTTACCAAGCAAAGCAATCGCAAGGGCAAGCCGCTGACGCATACCCAAAGAAAAATCTTTTGCCTTTTTCTTCCCAGTATTTTTTAAATTGACTAAATCGAGGGCTTCCTCAATGCAGGTTTTCCCCGGTATTCCACGTTGCAGACGTTGCACCTGTAAATTCTCACGTGCTGTCATATCAGGATAGAGGGAGGGGCTTTCAATAATACAACCTATACGTGCTCTCTGTTTGGCAAGTTTCCGTCCGGTTTCTCCAAACAGACTTATTTCCCCGGATGTAGGTTCTGCCAGACCTGATAAGAGTCGGATTGTTGTTGTTTTTCCTGCACCATTCTCTCCAATAAATCCATAAATATCGCCTGGGAAAACAGACATGGACATTTGATTTAATACGTTTACATGGTGATACTCTTTTGTAATATTGATTGTTTCAAAAATAGTTTTGCTCATATACTTATAACTCCTTTCCTGTCACTTAGTATCGCAGGAAAAACTCTAAAAAGTCTAAAGCAAAATCTAAAGATAATCTAAAGTTATTTATTGAGCCGATACCCCAATCCCCATACTGTCTGAATACGGTTGCCTTCTGCCTTTAACTTTTTGCGTAAATTACTAATATGAGTATTGATAACATCATTATCCCTTGCGAAAGGTTCCTGCCAAATACTTTCATAAAGATTCTGCTTTGAGAAAACCTTATCAGGATATTTTGCTAACAGTTCTATAATTTGATATTCTTTTGCTGTAAGTGGTAAAATTTCACCTGCAGCCTCAACGGTTTTAGATGATGTGTCAATCAATAATTCTCCAACGGTTATGGCAATGCACGGTGTATTCTTTTGACTTCTGATTAAGTTCCGCTCAATTCTTGCCGCTAGTTCATCTAAATTAAAAGGCTTTGTTAAATAATCATCTGCACCTAAACGTAAAAGTTCAATCTTATTAAAAGTCAAGCTTTTCGCTGATACTACAATGACAGGAATTTCAGAAAATGTTCTGATTTGCCGTAATAATTCATCACCATTGATATATGGAAGCATTAAATCCAAGATGATTAAGTCTGGAGATATCTTTTTCACTTGTTCAACCGCATTTGCACCGGTAGAAATAAAAGAAACATGATAGTTATACTTTTCAAGATGGTCTTTTATCATGAGGCAGATTTCATTATCATCTTCAATAATTAAAATGCTATTCATAGGGCAATTCCTTTCTTTTTTTCATTCTTACGGGCAGCGCCCTTTACTCCAAATACAAATTCATATTTACCGCAGAAAAGTCCCCCCGTTCCACTATCCCGTTGACGGTTCCCTTCCGCACAATAATAATCCGGTCGCAGATTCCTGACATCTCCTTAAAATTGGCAGAAATCATCAGGATTCCGATTCTGTCCTCCGCCATCTTAACAATTTCGCCTATAATTTGTTCTTTCAACAGAACATCCGAGCTTTCCGTGGGATTCATGAGCACCAGAAGCTCCGGATGGAACAGTTTGATTTCCCCGATATACAGCTCAAACAGTTCCTTGTTCGACAGCTGTTCGATTTGTTTTTTCAGGATATCCGGTGAAAATCCCAGGTCTTCCATCTTTTCATTTTCCAGATGCATCTCGATCTTCCGGCTCAGAATCCCCAGCGGAGTCTTTGCCGCCTTTTGCTGCGCCAGGAACACATAATTCTGTGAAACCGACAGATTTTCAAACAGCTCCTCTTTGATATTGGCTTTATGCATAAAGCAGGTCCTATTATGCACAGTCCCACGGTCCTGTAGAAATTGTCTGTTAACGGCTTGTCCATTGCGGTATATGGCGCCGCTTTCGATCTGGGCTTCCCCCATCAGGATATCGATAAATTCCTGATTCCAACGGCTGGACAGAGACAGGATTCCCACGATTTCTCCTTCCTTTACCTCCAGGGATATATTTTTCAGACGAACGCTTGTGACCTTTGTAAGCCGCAGAATTTCTCCCGCACCAGGCAGCTTTTTTCTGTCATAGAGACTGTTCTCCTTGATCTCATACCCGACCATCCATTTATAGATCATCTGCTTGTCAAACATAGTCTTTGGAAGCCGCCGCACCGAACGTCCATCCTTTAATACCACGATCTCGTCCGAGAGCTGCATGACGTATTCCAGATTACTGTGGATGAATAGAAACGATACTCCTTTTTCGTAACTCTTACGGATCAGCTCTTTTAACTCCCGGATATCCTGATCGTTGTATGTATGTCCCGTACAGTCCAGAATCACCAGCCTGGCCCCTCCTGCCAGTACCTTTGCGATTTCCAGACGTTGCTTTTCATTGTCCTCCAAAATACCGCAGGGACTGCCGGGGCGGGCATCCACATGCACCATCTTTAACAACTTTTCACTATTTTCCCTTATTTTCTTTTTATGGACGATAAAATCCCTAATATGATTTTTCTTTAACACAAATAAGTTATCCGCAATGGACAACTCGTCTACCAGAGAATTTTCATTTCCAAGATAGGCCACCTTACCGGAGAGAATATCACGTCTTGAGGGTGAGATCTTTGCACCCTCAAAGTAAATATCCCCGCCATCGAAACCAAGCTGCCCTGCCAAGATGCGCATAAATGTTGTCTTGCCTGAATGATCAAGCCCCACAATCCCCACGGTCTGCCCTTCCAGCACATACAGCCAGGCATCCAGCAGCACCTGATTCCGGTCAAACATCTTTTGTATATGTTCTGCTCTAATAATTTCATGAACCATAATTTTTTTCCTGACTCCTGCTCTGGTGGATGACCTCATCCAGGGTAATCTCCTTTTGTCCCGCATCCACCACGGGCAGTGTGATCACCACGTCGGTACCGTTGTCCAGCATACTATACACGTGAATTCCATATTCATCACCGAAACACAGCTTAATCCTTTGATTTACATTATATAGCGCAATCCCGCTGCCCCCATCCTCGGTTCTCTCGGAAAAGTCGACCCCTTTTTGCAGCCGCTCATTCATTTCCAGCAGTTTATCCTCACGGATGCCACTGCCGTCATCTGAGATTACCAGCACCAGACGCTGATCCGTAACCGCAATAGATATGGTGATCGTCCCTTTTCCGATCTTGTTCTCCAGCCCATGAAAGATCGCATTTTCCACTATCGGCTGAATGATCAGTTTGGGCATACGAAAACCGATGATCGCGTCCTGATCCTCCATATCCACTTTGAGATTGATCCTCTCCCCAAAGCGGAACTTCTGGATCAGATAATAGTTCTGTATATTATTCAGCTCATCCTCAAGAGTTACCAGGCTTCCTTTCCTGCTGATACTATAACGGAAAAAATTCCCCAGTGCCTCCGTCATATCCGCGATCTCATCCATCCCCTCGATCAGTGCCTCCCCCCGGATGGATTCCAGTGTATTATACAGAAAATGCGGGTTAATCTGGCTTTGCAGCGCATTCAGTTCCGCCTGTTTTTTCAGCACCTTCGCCCGGTATTCCCGGTTCATGCTCTCCTGCAGATATTGGAATACGTATTCCATCTTATCGTTGATCTCCATCGTCTGTGTATCGTGGCCGCCGGAATCCTCCAGACTCTTCTGATACAGTTTTTCTAACGACTGGTCTGCCTTACAGACCGGCACATGCACCAGAATCATCTGCAGCAAAAAGAAAATCCCCAATGCCCCCAGCAGGCACCATCCGGTAATCCCCATATGCAATTGCCAGAACAGCATCCCAAAAGCCACTGCAAACAAAACCATCAGAGCATTCGACACCAATATCTTTCTTTTCACATTTCTCATGTTTTCCTCCTGTGTGCGATTTCCAGCACATATAGGTATGGGTGAACATCCCTTACAAAAGGGGACATACAAAAGGGGACATGTCCATTTCGGTTTGGGACATGTCCATTTTGATCAGCAGCCCTTACGAATGCAATTTGCGGTATACCGTAGGATTTATGCCTACCACTTTAGAAAACAACTGGCTGAAATATTTTGCATTGGCATATCCTACGCCCTCCGCGATTGCCGCTATGGTTTCATTGGTATCTTTCAGCATTGATTTAGCCTTCGTGATGCGGATGTTCGTCAGATAATCATTGAAATTCTCCCCTGTACTGCGCTTAAACAGGACGCTGAGATAGACCGGATTCAAATCTACCAGCTTGGCCATCTCTTCCAGGCTGATGTTCTCCTTATAATGTTCCCTGATATGATCTTTTACGATCCGCACCGGCTTTTTCTCCTGATTCCGCTTACTGGCTTCGTATTTTTTCAGGAATGCATTCAAATATTCAAGCACATAATTGCGGATAGATGATTTATCTGCATATTTTCTGATCTGTGCATACAAATCTTCTTTTTCTGTTTCCAGTTCCGTATCACTGATTTCATCGAAATCCACCGCTTCAAAAACAACCCGTATCAGCTGTTCGACATTTTTATAGTACAACCTATAACTCTCCGGCTTCTCATCGCCAATCATTCGAAAGCAGTCCCGAAGCAAATAATCGAACTTTTTCAAATCCAAAGCTTCCACAGCCGCCTTGATGGAGTCTTCACATTTCATATTGACAGTCAGGGCCGAGTCTTCCTTTGACAGACCGGTTCCGGTGATCCGAATTAGCTGGTTTGCTCCCAGAACCAGCCTGCTGCCCAGGTACTCAAAGGTATCACGCAGCCTGTCCGCACTTTCCTTAAAATCACAAAATGGCGCAGACACCGTCATGGTCACTGCGTATCCGCTGAATGAACTGCTATACTTTTGGATAACCTCAAATAATTGATTCCACAGTTCCTGTTGTAATACTCCCTCTTTGATATCTTCGTCCCGGAACTCACAGATTCCAGCGACCACATTATGGATCAGTCCATTCACATTCTGGCCTGCCGCTTCTGCTTCCTCCAAAAACTTCCTTATCTTCTTCAGTACGCTCCGATAGAGTCCCTCGGCCGTCTCTTTCTCTACGTCCTCTACTCTCTCATAATCTACACTCAGCGCGTAACACTGATATACCGGTCCAGAGAATGAAAAATGATACTTTTCATTCACAATTGCCGGCTCAACTACCTCCCGATTCTCTTGTGACAGTAATGTGGCAATAAATTTATTCTGTATAATTTCCTGGCTTAATTTGTGCTCCTTCTCCATCTGTTCATGATCCGATACTTGTTTTTCCTTTTCCAGCCGGGCCATACAGATCTTTGACAGAATCTTATTCAGTTCTTCCTTATGTATCGGCTTTAACAGATAGTCCTCCACCCCGTATTTTAAGGCATTATAGGCATACTCAAACTGTTTGTAGCCGCTCACCACAATAAAGTTCACGGGCAGCTCCAGCTGAACAACCCGCTCAATTACCTGCAGCCCGTCCATTCCCGGCATCCGGATATCTGTGATCACAATATCCGGCTCATACTTTTGAATCAATTCCAGCTCCTCTATGCCATTGGCCGCTGTGGCCACCAAACTGATGTCCAGATGCTCCCAGTCGATCAGTTTTTCAATCAGTCTGCACACTCTGTCCTCATCATCTGCAATTAGTATCTTCAGCACCGTTCTCCACCCTTTCAACCGCTCTGCCACCCGGCATACCAGCCGCTATATCCGCTCCGGCCATAATACCGCCGCGGGATGCGCACTCCACTCTCTGAAGCGCGCTCCTGCGCAGATCTAATATCTGTCGACATTATATCATACCGTATCGAACAGCTACAATCTTTAATTAATTAAACCGGGGCGGCCTTTCGAATATATGGCGCGCTCCTCAGGATTTTCCGCTAGAGCGGCAATAATTCCCCGCCACAGTACAAAAATTTATGTAAAACCTTTTCCAGGCACCACCGGAAATCGATCTTACTTACAGACCCCGCCGCATAAATCGGAGTTACCTGGTACAGTTCCCCCGCCACATAATACTGCACATTACCCACGATGGCCCCTTCCTCCACCGGTGCTTTCAGCACATCTGGTATCTCATACTCCACATTCACCTGTTCATCCGGGCGCATCAGCAGATTCAGATCCTGCTTTTCCATCCGCAGGTCCACGGTCGGGATCTGCCCATCCTCCACACTTACGGGATCGAATGTTTTCCCATCCTCGGATATATGCCGGTACTCATAATTATCCAGTCCATAATTCATCAACTTCTGGGTATCCGCCCATTTCCATGTCTTATGAGGCGGCCAGCCGCAGGCCAGTACCACCGAAATAAAAGTCCTGTCATCCCTCTTTAACGCTCCCACAAAGCAATAACCCGCTTTGCCGGTAAATCCCGTCTTAATCCCGATGGCCCCGTCCATCTGAGTCAAAAACGCGTCCTTATTATTAACCGTAAAACTTCTCGCCCCGTCGATATCTGAAAAAGAATAACTGGGTGTATTTGTAATCTCGATAAACTTCTCATTTTTAATCGCATATCGGGCAATCAGCGCCAAATCCGATGCCGTCGTATAATGCTCATCCGAATCCAGGCCATTAGGGGTAACAAAGTGTGTATGAAAAGCGCCGATATCCCTGGCCTTCTGGTTCATCATATCAGCGAAGCCTTCCACGCTGCCGCCAATATGCTCCGCCACCGCCACCGCCACGTCATTATGGGATTCCAGCATCAGGGAATACAGCAGGTCCCTTAACAGATACTTCTCCCCGGTCCGTATATTCAGCTGGACATCCGGCTGAGAAGCAGCCAGCTTAGACACTTCCACCACATCATCCGGATTCCCGGATTCCAGCGCCACAGTCAGCGTCATAATCTTAGTCGTACTCGCCATGGGAAGCTTCGCGCTCCCGTCCTTTTCATATAAAATACGCCCCGAATCAGCATCCATCAGTACTGCCGACTGGGCGTACAAATCAATGTCCTCCGCCAGGACAAGCCCCCGCCCCTGAACGCAGACACTGCATACGATAAATAAAAAAGCCAGAATCTTTCTCCACATATCCGATTCCCATATCCGTCTTTTCTATAATCTATTATAAATCCCTACAGTTTATACCTACTTCCTCTCTCCATTCCCACCTACATTCCGCGTCATACGTTCCTCTCCATCCTCCTCTCTTTATCTGTCCCGTACACACTCCACATCCGTTCTCCCAGCACTTTTTCACTCATTACCGTCCATACATGCCGCTCCCCTCACATTCATGAGCTCCACCCAGATCACACTGATTCGCGCCGCTCCTTTCGTACACACCGCCATCTGATACTCCTGATCCAAACGCTTAAGCCAAAACTCAAACTCCCCATCCACGGCCTCTTGTTCCACCCATATCTTCTCCCCCCTATGAATAATGAACTCCTCAATCGGCAGATGGAACCCCATTCCAACCGCCTTCACAAAGCTCTCCTTTAGCACCCACTGTTCACAAAACGCAGCCCCTCTGTCCGTCTCCGTTTTCTCCTCCACGAACCGCCACTCCTCCTCCCTAAAAAACCTCCTGGCCACCTTACCGTCGTACCCCTTTATTTTCTCAATATCCAGTCCAACCTCCACATCACCCACCGCACACCCCGCCACATTCCCCGAATGCGTCAGGCTAATACACACACGCCTCCCCCTTGTATCCTCCCGTCCCTCCAAACCATTACTTGATAAATCCCAATCCCTGACCACTTCCGGCTTACCAAATTCATTCTCCCGTGTCCGCACCTCCCCAACATATTCAGGGTCCCAAGCCCGCACCGCGTACTCCAGCAAAATCCCCGCCCCCAGCGAGAGCCTCTGCCCATCCCGAGTCCGTATTCTCTTTGCCTTAGCCCTTCGTTCTTCAGAAACACTCTCCCAATATCCCCTGTCCTTTAAATCCATTTGATCAACCCGCATCAGATATATTTTAACTTCATTCATATCCCGATCTCCTTACCTTCCGTCAACCCGCCAGTTTCCAAACTCCAATCATTCCTATATTCCCCGCAGAATCAACTAACACCAACCATATATCTAACTATAACCAAAAATCCCCCTCAACGCAAATCCCCAATACAAATCGTCAGCACAATTCCTGCTACAACCCCAATCCCCCCTCCGAACAGTTCCCTTGTTCTTTTTCCCATAATATGCTAATATGAAAACGGATCAAAGGTTGACCAATATTCAGTCGGAGGCATACCACATGGGCAAGATCGAAGATAAAAAAAAGCAGAAAAAAGAAGCTCTGTTCCACACATCCTTTGATTTATTTACCACCAAAGGGTTCTCCAAAACATCCATCGCAGATATCGTAGAAAAAGCAGGTGTGGCCAAAGGCACTTTTTATCTGTATTTCAAAGACAAATACGACATCCGCAACCGGCTGATTACCACCAAAGCAGGCAAAGTATTTGAGAACGCCTATTACGCCCTGGAGCAGACCGAACTGACCGATTTTACAGAGCGGCTTCTCTTTATTATCGATGACATCATCGATCAGCTGACGATGGACAGCAAACTGCTCAGTTTCATCGCCAAAAATCTGAGCTGGGGAGTTTTCAAATCCGCACTGGTACAGCAGGAAGAGGAAACCAATCTGGATTTTTATGCCCTTTATCTGAAGATGATCGAGGACAGTCCACATAAATTCCGCAATCCTGAAGTACTGCTGTTCATGATCGTGGAGCTGGTCAGCGGCAGTTGTTATAACGCGATCTTATATAAGGAACCAATGGCAATTGATGAATATAAATCCTATTTATACGAGGCAATTCGCAGTATGATTCAAACACAAATGATAAAGTAAGTACCGAGGAGGAACGATTATGGAGCAAAAGAACATATTGGTTACATTTCCCGTCACGGACAAACAAAAACACAGTCTGGAAATGTACGCACCCGGTTCCCACTTCCTCTACCGTCAAAGAGAAGAAGTAACAACAGAAGATGTCCACAACGCCAATGTCATTATCGGCAATGTCAATCCCTCACAGTTGGTTGGTGCCACCAAATTAGAATGGCTTCAGCTGGATTCTGCAGGCACGAACGGTTATCTGGACCCCGGTGTTCTGCCGTCAGGAACCAGGCTCACAAACGCTACCGGCGCCTATGGACTGGCTATCTCCGAGTATATGATCGGTGTGGTGCTGGAACTTATGAAAAAGCTGCATTATTACCGGGACAACCAAAGTCAGTGCCTCTGGAAGGACGAGGGACATGTAACCTCGATACAGGATTCCCGCACACTGGTTGTGGGCCTGGGTGATATCGGAAATGAATTTGCCAGGAAAATGAACGCGCTGGGCAGCCAAGTCATCGCAGTCAAACGCCGTCCTTCTGACAAACCGGAGTATATTGAGGAATTATATCTGTTAAAAGATCTCGATAAATTATTGCCGGAGGCGGATATTGTGGCACTGTGCCTTCCCGGTACGGAACAGACCCGCCATTTATTCAACGCCAAACGAATCAGACTGATGAAGGACTCCGCTATCCTGCTCAATGTAGGCCGCGGTACCGTGCTGGACACCGAGGCTCTCTGCGATGCGCTGGAAAAAGGGCACCTGTATGGGGCCGCCCTGGATGTCACGGAGCCGGAACCTCTGCCGGCCGATCACCGTCTGTGGAAATTCCGGAATGTGGTGATTACCCCTCACACTTCCGGCCAGTATCATCTGCCGGAGACCCTGAACAGGATCGTCCGGATCTCTGCGGAGAATCTAATGCGCTTTATGAATAACAAAGAACTGAGAAATGAAGTTGATTTTACAACTGGTTACAAAAGATAACCTTTCCAAAGAAGGGGCTTACGGGCAGATACTAGTCAGGTATCTGCCCATAAGCCCCTTCTTTGGAAATTATCTCGTCACTTTAATATTTCCGTGTTTTGCCTCTATACTGATCACACCTCAGGCTTTTGTACCCCGCTCTCCTAACAGTAATCCGGCCAGGGTCAGCGCCATCCCGGCTACGGTTATCCAGGTAACCGTTTCCTTCAGAACCAGAACAGAAGTCCCCACTGTGATAACCGGAACCAGATAGATATAGATGCTGGTCTTAACCGCCCCCAGCTTCCGTACCGCGAAATTCCAGGTCACGAAACACAGAGCGGACGCTCCCAGTCCCAGAAACAGCATATTGAGAAGATTCACCGGATCTGCGAATTTACTATAATCCGGGTGAAAGTCGAACAACAGGAGGGCCGGAAGCATAAAAATAATTCCGTAGCCAAATACCCGCCTGGTAGTCTGAATCGTATGATACCCAAACCCCGCAATTTTTCTGGTGAGAACGGAATAGCATGCCCATAAAAGCGCAGCCAGCAGCGCCAAAAAATCTCCCAATGGATTAAACTCCAATAACGTTCCCTGAAAGCTGATCAGGCAGATTCCAATCATAGCCGCCACAAAGCCCACGAAAAAACCCTTCTTCAGCTTGTCTTCCCCTTTCATAAATATATGGGAGAGAATCGCTGTAAAAAATGGGGCAGCTGAAATAATCACACCCACATTGGAAGCCAGCGTATAGGTAAGGGCAATATTTTCCAACAGATAATACAGACAGACACCGCAAAGGCCGGCCAGTGCGAAATATCCCTCCTGCCGAATTCCGGTACTTTTTAACCGGTGGGGATAGACGGCCGCCAGGGCCAGAAATCCCATCACAAAGCGGATCAGAAGAATTTCAACCGGCTGAAAACTGTTCAGCAGTACTTTTGTGGAAATAAAAGTGGTTCCCCATATCAAAATAGTAACCAGGGCCGCCGTATGTCCCGCTGCGCTCTTATTCTGCATTTCGGCTGCCTCCCCCGTTGGGGCTGCTGCTCTTCCCCATAAAGATCTCACGGTACGCTCCCGGAGTCAGCCCGATGAACATATTGAAAAAATTCGTAAAATGGCTCTGATCCGAAAATCCGGTCCGCATGGCAGATTCCAGCACAGATACGCCCTGCTCCAGCAGTTTCTTAGCCTCGTTGACCCGGTATGCCTGCAGATACCGGTAGGGCGTCATTCCCCTGGATTTTGTGAACGCACGCAGCAGAGTGGATTTGCTGAGTCCAGTCGCCCTGCAGATCTGTTCCAGGCAGATATGTTCTTGATAATACTGCTCCATATAACGGCAGGCATCTTCGATCTCCTCCCGGTATTCCGGCAGTATGCTGTCAAAAGGCTGTCCGTAATGGCTGATCAAATGGGAAATCAATAATAACAGATTTTCCTCTTTCTCAAATTCACCAGATCCTTCCATGATCCTCTGGTGCAGAGGACGCAGGTAATTGGCGGGCTCTTCCTCACAGATTACATTCGCGCTGAAACCAGGCAGTTCTTTCTTCCCTGTCACCTCTTCTGCCAGTTCCAGCATCACGTCCTTCGTAATGTGTATCGCCCGGTAATCCAGTGTTCCTCCATCCCGCTGTACACACTCATGGGTGTCACCGGGATGAAACAGGATAATATTGCCCGGGCCAATGATATAATCTTTGTTCCTGCAGGTCAGAGAGCGTTCCCCTTCCTCGATAAAACCAATCACATAAAAATCGTGAAAATGATTCGGGAAAGCCTGCGCGATTCCCTGGAAACGGTATGCCTCAATTTTTAACTCCTCGTCATAACAGACGGTGCGAATCTCTTTTTTCATTGTATGTCCTCCTGCCAATGAACTGTATTTTACACCTTTTTTTTAATTATGGCTTGTAAAATATCGTCAATCTTCCTGTTCAGATAATAGGGCTATCCGGTACGGACCGGTGAAAGGACAGCCGTTACTCTTTTTATTCCCAAAAAACAGAACCTGATTCTACCAAATCGTAGAATCAGGTTCTGTATCATTGGATATTAAATTGAATAGAAACTGAATGGTAAGATTCAGTCTTTTACGCATAATTTCTTCAGCATCCCATTACTTTTCAACAATCAGCCGATATTATATCTTACGTTCACCGATGATATCTTACGTTCCTCCGTGTAGGCTTAACGCTTCATCTGCTTTAATAATTCTTTCCTCTCAGCGCTGACCCTGTAAGATTCCCTGGCCTTTTGAAGAGCCTTATTATACGTCCAGTCATCCAGATTGCACCGCATCAGATAGTCATGGGTCAGTTCCGGGTATTTCGCATAGGCCGTGGACACCAGCCAGGCCTGAGCCATACGCACATAATAATGCGGGCTTAACACCTGGTCACACCTTTCCAGCACCTGTTCCGCATAGGAATCCTGAAGATAGTGATCCAGCATCAGAACCAGCCCGACCCGAATCGTCCAGGGATCCCCGCTGTTGATATAGGCGTCAATCTGCTGCCAGAACGGCTCCTGATACTGTTTTACCTGCTTTAATCCGCTGCAGAAGCAGTCGCAGACAGCCCAGTTATCCACATAGGGCAGAAACGCCCTTATCTGCCTGATCCATTCCTCATAATCCATTCTGCCCAGTCCCAGTACGATCCCGTGCAGCATGGATTCCTCATAAAAGTGATGGGTATTTTCCTTCAGGAATTCTCTCCAGTTTCCCCTGGCGATCCAGCGTCCGATTTCCCGCAGCTTCGGCATACGGACGCCCAGGATCAGTTCCTGCTCTTTTCCCGGTACCAGATTGGAATGGAACTCCCGGTATCCGCTGTCTGCCTGTTCCTGTATGTATTCCAGAAAGCACTGGTATGAATTTTCATCCCAGTGTTCCAGATTCCATTCTTTTATCTCTTTAAACATCGTTTACTCCGGTTTCCCTGATCAGGCCGGACCGATAGGCCCGCAGCAGTTTCTCCAGATCCTGAATAGAATCCTTCAGATTCCGGCCGATGTCCGTGTCCGCCACTTGTCTTCGCCGGTTCGCATATTCCACTACCACTGCCTCCGAAAATATATCGCTCTCATTGAGTACAGCGTCTTCCACCGATTTGAAAGGCTCATGGGACACCAGGCGCAGCCCGTAAGAATTGTAAATCAGCGTATATCCCGCGATCCCGGTCTGGCTCTGATAGGCTTTACAGAAGCCTCCGTCGATGATCAGCAGCTTGCCGCCGCATTTTACCGGGGATTCCCCTCTCTTGGAGCGGACCGGCACGTGGCCGTTGATGATGTGGGAATCTTCCGTGGACAGGCCAAACTCTGTCAGAATCCGGTTTACCACTTCCTCCTGTTCGATCAGCGTATAGTAATTATTTTTCTTTTCACTGCGCAGCTTTTCATCATCCAGAAAATACCGCTCAAAGGTCGCCATCTTTTCTTTTCCGAATACCGGGGAGTTCTCGTTTGTCCAGATAAACCAGAGGATGTCCTGGCCGTAGAACTTCTCTTCCATGGACTCGGGCTCCCACCGCAGATAATAGCCCTTCCTGGCGTACTGCTCCAGAATATCATAGAGAGCTTTCCCGCTGTACATCTTTCCGTGAATCTCCACCTGCCGGAAGCTTCCGTCCTCATTGAGCGGGACACAGCCATGGTACAGCAGGTTGGAATTATATACCAGATAAAGACTTCCGTTGTTCATCAGGAACCGCACGTGCTTCTGGAGTTTGTCGCAGTTCAAAAATGCCGTCTGCAGCCGCTCCATCACCATCTTTTCCTCCGGGGTCAGCGTATATGGATCCTCCTTGCATATGGTGGGGAAGGAATGGTCCTTAAGCTTATAGGTCTGTCCTTCGATAAAGACATTCCCCTCCGCCTGATCGATCTTGTCCAGCAGCATACGGCTCTCCATATGGAATTCCGGTCGTCTCCTGATCAGCTGTCCCTCCAGCTTTAACTGGATGATCGTGATCGCTTTATGCATCTTGCGTTCCAGCTTCGCCGATTTTACACCGGTTAATCCGGGATTGTCCGTCACCTGGAAGCAGTCGCAGTTATCTTCCCCGTAAGTCTCCAGCGCAAAAGTGGCCAGAGGCAGCAGATTGATTCCGTAATCTTCTTCCAGGGTGTCCAGATTGCCATACTTCGCGCACAGGCGCACCACGTTCGCGATACAGGCCAGATGGCCGGACGCCGCGCCCATCCAGACCGCGTCGTGGTTCCCCCACTGCACATCCACCGAGTGATAATTCATCAGCGTATCCATCACCTGGACTGCTCCGGCTCCACGGTCGTAGATATCGCCCACCACATGCAGATGATCCACCACCAGCCGCTGGATCAGATTGGAGAGCGTCACGATGGTCTCTTTCGCCCGGCCGATCCGGATAATGGTCTGAATAATTTCATTATAATAAGCTTCCTTGTCCAGCACTTCTTCCTTCTCATGCAGCAATTCCTCGATAATATAGACGAAGTCCTTGGGAAGGGCTTTCCGCACCTTTGATCTGGTATATTTGGAGGACACTCTCCTGGCGATCTGGATCAAACGGTGCATCGTAACCTTGTACCAGTCCTCCAGACTCTCCTCGTCCCCCTCCTGCTTCATCACCAGTTCCAGCTTCTGTTCCGGATAATAGATTAATGTCGCCAGGCTCTGCTTATCCCGTTTGCTCAAAGTCTTTCCGAATTCATCATCAATTTTCCGTTTCACGGCGCCGGAACCATTGCGCAGCACGTGGCTGAACTGCTCATATGCCCCGTGGACATCCGAGACAAAATGTTCCGTGCCCTTGGGCAGGTTTAATATGGCCTGAAGGTTGACAATTTCGGTAGCTGCCGACGCGATGGTCGGATACTGCTTCGCAATACTTTTCAGATATTTCAGCTCTATCTTTTCCATGAAATTCCTCCCTTTTGAAGCTGCACGTATCCATGCATGACTCTGCGCCTGAATGCGCTCTGTCTTCTAATCCAGATGCTGTCCGGACTGGATCAGCTCCACCCTGGTAATGACATCATCTTTGATCTTGGCGATCCGAAGCGCATGACCCTGGAAATAGACACAGGCTCCCGTGCCGATCTGGTCCCCGTTCTCTTCCAGCATCCTGCGCACCAGATGTTCCAGCGTCTCATCTTTCTCACAGGGAATATGTATATGATTCACCGCATTGACCACACGTACCTTCTGGTTTCCCCGATACACTGTCCTCTCGATTTCATCGAAACTGCTGAACAGAAACTTTCTGGTGGCAAATAACAGCGCGATGGCAATCGCTCCGGCCAGAATCTCCCACGCGTTCAGATGTTCCACGATCATCTGCCGGGCCGTGGCGAACAAGAGTACCTCGATGACGGTTCCGGGCGTATGCTTGCAGAGCATCTTCACAAACTCTACCCCAATCACCAGGTTCATCGTCCACGCCAGAAAATTGTTAAAGCTTCCATTATCCTCCAGAAAATTGATGCTGGTTCCAATCTCCCCAACCAGCCGTACCGCCAGCACGGCCACCACCACCAGTATAAAAGCTCCGATCACCGTCTCGACCACCGTCGCCACTTCAAAAATACCCTTCTGAAAAACTTTTTTCACACAGGACCTCCTTCATTTTTGGTATCGTCTTACCTAATGCAATTATACCTACCAGCTCATCCATGTGCAAGCTGTTTATTCTCTCTATCGTTCTTCCCTGAAGTAATTCACCCCGCAGCTCTCCGGCTGGGAATTTTCTTTCTTCTCCCGGATGGAATTTACCACGAGAACTACCGCTGTCACCAGGAACGGCAGCATATCATAGAAGGCGTTGGGAATCGGAAAGCTTTTCGGGACATAGTATTTCAGGATTCGGAATGCTCCGAATACAAAGGAACCATATATGGCATATACAGGCTTCCAGTTGGCGAAGATAACCAAAGCCACTGCGATCCAGCCTAAGCCGCCCACGCAGTTAGTGATCCATACGCCCCCGTTGGTAATCATGATCGTATAGGCGCCGCCGATCCCGCAGATTCCGCCTCCAATGATCATATTGATGTATTTCCATTTCGTGACCCTGATTCCGGCCGCGTCCGCTGCCGCAGGATTTTCCCCGATGCTTCGGATATTGAGTCCGGTCTTGGTGCGGAACAGGTAAATACTTAAAATAACCGCGATGAGAATGCCCAGATAGACAAAAGGGTTGTAGGAAAAGAGCAGGTCTCCCAATACCGGAATGGAACTCAGACCGGGGATCTTTACCCCTCTCATCTGAGCGGTGATCTGTTCCGGCAGCTTTAGGGTTCCGGTCTCTGATTTTCCAAGCATGTAAAATCCGATAAAATTAGCCAGGCCGATGCCGAAAATGGTGAGCGTAAGCCCGGTTACATTCTGATTCGCCATAAAAGTCACGGTCAAAACAGCGTAGATTAGTGCACCAAAAGCGCCGCCGGCAAATGCGGCCAGCATAGCGATCCAGAAATTATCGGTCATATAGCCGACCATGAATCCGGAACAGGCTCCGATGGACATCATTCCCTCTACGCCCAGGTTTAAATGACCCACCCGCTCGTGGAGAATCTCCCCGACCGTTCCGAACAGAAGCGGTGTACCGGCCAGTACGGCCGCTACCAGAAAATTTATGATATTCATTTGTTCGCACCTCCTTTTTTCCGGGTAACAAATCGATAGCGGATAAAGAATTCACAGCCCAGCACGAAGAACAGGATGATTCCCTGCAGGACATCGGAACAGTCCGCGGAAAGTCCTATGGAGGATTCCACTACACTACTTCCTTTTTCCAGTATGCTGAACAGTGCGGTGACGACCAGGATGGAGACCGGATTCAACTGTCCCAGCCATGCCACGATGATGGCGGTAAAACCCACACCCCCGGCCACTCCGGTGGCCAGCGTGGTATCGGAACCGGCAGCCTGTACCATACCGGCGATACCGCAGATGGCGCCGCTTAAGAACATGGTCCTCAGTACGATTTTTTTCACGTTCATCCCGGCATAGCGGGCCGTTGGTTTACTGATCCCCACCACACTGATCTCATAGCCCTGCTTGGTATATCTCAGATAAATATATACTGCAGCTACCAGCACCAGGCCGATGATCCAGCCTGCCTGTACACCGAATACTTTGTTCAGCTGAGCATTGGCATCAAAAGTGGCGATCTTCGGGAAGCCCCCGGACTTAGGGTCTGCCCATGGACCGTCCCGGAAAAAGACAATCATATTTAACGCGATGTAATTTAACATCAGGGTAAACAGGGTCTCATTTGTATTGAATTTCACCTTAAAGAACGCGGGAAGCAGTGCCCACAGCCCACCGCCCGCCATACCAGCCAGAAGCATGACGGCAAGCAGCAGCCAGTGAGGCCAGTCCGCGTGAAACAGGGCGAAATAGGTGGCAAATATAGCCCCCATTATGATCTGTCCTTCCGCACCGATGTTCCAGAACTGCATTTTAAATGCCAGCGCCACACCCAGGGAAGTGATCAGCAGCGGTATCATAATCTTCACCGTGGCCTGGATCGCCATCCCGCTTCGGAAGGCTCCGTAGATAATTGTTCCATACACCTGAAAAGGATTATATCCGATGCACAGCAGGAACAGGCCCCCGGCCACGACAGCCAGAAGCAGCGCCACGATCCGCAGCAGAAATATCCTGTTTTTCGTAAGCTCCGCCCGTTTCACCGTGCGGATCAGCGGTTCTTTCCTTACTCCGGTCAAACTACTCACCTACGGCCACCTCCTTTGCCATTCCTGTCATCATAAGCCCTACCTGTTCTTTGGTCGTATGCTCAGCCTCCACGATTCCGGTAACCTCCCCATGGCACAGTACCAGAATCCGGTCCGCCAGTTCTAACATCACATCCAGATCCTCTCCGATCAGCAGCACAGCCACCTGTTTCTTCTTCTGCTCGTTGAGCAGGTCGTAGATCAGATAGGATGAATTGATATCCAGCCCACGGACCGGATAGGCCGTGATCAAAACATTGGGCCCGGAACCTATCTCCCTGCCCAGCAGAACCTTCTGTACATTTCCACCGGAGAGCATCCGAACCGGGGTCTCCACATTGGGGGTCATGATCTCCAGATCCTGCACCAGCTGTTCCGCCAGTTCTTTTGCCGGTCTCCGGTCTACAAATATTCCCTTTTTCTTCCGATAAGTCTTCAGCAGCATGTTGTCCACCATCCCCATCGTCGATACCAGCCCCATTCCCAGCCGGTCCTCCGGTACGAAACTCATTCGGATTCCCATCTCCTGAATCTGCGCGGGAGTTTTTCCTATGATATTTTCCTGCTGGTAGCTGATCTCCCCGCTGACCGGACGGATCAGACCGGCCAGAGCCTCACACAGCTCCTTCTGCCCGCTGCCGGCGATTCCCACGACACCCAGGATCTCACCGGATTTCATATCAAAGCTTATATTTTTTAACGCCTTTGTCTTATCAGACCGGTCCACATTCAGGTCCCGGATCTTAAGCACGCAGCTCTTCTCCTCCACCTTCGGACGGCGGATCGATAACTCAACCGGCCGGCCGACCATCAGCTCCGTCAGCTTCTTTTCATCCGTCTGTGAAGTCATGACCGTATCGATACTCTTTCCCTTGCGCAGGATCGTCACACGGTCGCTGATCGCAAGCACCTCGTTGAGTTTGTGGGTGATGATAATGATCGCCCGGCCCTGCGCCCTCATTTCCCGCAGGATGGCGAACAGCTTTTCCGTCTCCTGGGGGGTGCGCACAGCTGTGGGCTCGTCCAGTATCAGGATGTCCGCTCCCCGATAGAGGACTTTCATGATCTCCACCGTCTGTTTTTCACTGACTGACATATTATAAACTTTCTTCTCCGGGTCGATCTCCAGACCGAATTTCCGGCTGATTTCCTCAACCTTTTCCCGAAGGACTTTCGTCTTTAACAATTTTTCCTGCGTTCCCAGCACGATATTATCCATCGCACTGAATATATTCACCAGCTTGAAATGCTGATGGATCATACCGATTCCCAGGGATGCGGCATCCGTGGGGGAATTAATCAGGGCCTCTTTCCCTGCCACCCGGATCGTCCCCTCGTCCGGGTGATAGATACCCGACAGCATGTTCATAAGCGTCGTCTTGCCGGAACCGTTTTCTCCCAGCAGAGCCAGTATCTCCCCGTATTTCAGGTTCAGATTAATTCCGTCATTTGCCTTCACCGTGCCGAAGGATTTTGATATCCCCTGCAGCTCGATGGCGTATTTTTCTTCTGACTGAGCCATAGAATCACCTCTCTTTTGGTTGTTAAAAAACATTGCAAAACCCAAGGCTCACGCTTGAAGCTTTGCAATATATTTTATGTCCTGAATGCAAGTATGGGCGACCTAACGGTCGCCCGTACCCATATCTGATTCAATTCTGCCTGCTTATTCTTCCACTACGTTCTTAAAGTACCAGTGGATATCACCGGTGATCGTCGCATCGTCCAGCGTCCCGCCCTCGGTTCCGACTGTGGAACCGTCGTTGGTCTCGATCACTCCGTCAAACACATTGAAGGAACCGTCTAACATCTTAGCTTCCGCCTCTTCGATCTTCGCTTTCGCTTCCGGATCATTCAGGCCGGACAGCTCGGAAAGTGTTACCAGTCCTTCCTTCATTCCGCCGTAGTAGTTTTCACCGGTCCAGGTTCCGTCGATGACAGACTGGACCGCCGTGGTATAATATTTACTCCAGTCCCACATAACAGAGCACAGCACCGCATCGGGAGCATCCTTGCTCATATCGGAATTATACCCAACGCCCCATGCGCCTGCTTCTTCCGCAGCCAGCTGAGGGTTCGGGGTGTCACAGTGCTGTCCGATCACATCGCAGCCTTTGGCGATCAGCGCTTCCGCCGCCTGCTTCTCCCCTTCCGGATCATACCAGCTGTTGGTCACCTTTACATAAACTTCCGCGTCCGGATTCACGGAGTAGATACCCATGGCAAATGCATCCAGGCCGCCGGTAACTTCTGTGTTTTCTTTATCCATAGCCGCCACATAACCGATCTTATTGGATTCGGTCTTTAAACCGGCCGCGATACCGGATAAATATCTGGACTGATAGATTCTTCCGAAATAGTTATTGAAATTCGTTCCATTGCTCTTATAGCCGGTACCGTGGGAGAAAATGATATCCGGATATTCGGCTGCCAGTTTCTCGCAGGTATCCATATAGTTAAAGCTGGTCGCAAAAATGATATTACATCCCTCTTCAATACATTCTCTGATCGCGTTCTCAGTCGCTGTGGGATCTGTATCCGGGATCTTATTCTTGCGGATGATCTGGCTGTCTTCCAGGCCGATGGCTTTCTGCATTCCCTGAATCCCCAGGTCATGGGTGTAAGTATATCCGGAACCCTCCGCCGGATCTGTGATATGTATAACGCCTACTTTGATCTCTTCCTTGGGGATCGCCTTGAAGATTCCTTCCCCTGCGGCTGCCTCTGCGGGAGCGGCTGATTCCTGGGCGGGAGCGGCTGTCTCCTCCGCCGCCTGGGGGGCTTCGGATGCTGCCGGAGCCTCATTTGCCGCGGGTTCTTCCTTGCTGCCGCAGCCTGTCATCATAGCCGCTGTCATCGCTACACACAACAGAACACCTAATACTTTCTTTTTCATAACGTTCCTCCTAATGTTGTTTTTATTATAAATGATGTCTCTCAAAAGACTTCACTCACAATCTTACAGTCCAACCTGACTTTCGCCCTCATTTTACTACAAATAAAATTAAGCGTCTACAGGGCAGCCCCCGTAAACGCCTACTTTTTTTACAAATATTACCAATTTTACTTATGTTTTATTAGTATAACTTATTAATAGCTTGGGGCAATTATAACAATTGCTTATTGTTAATGCAACTGGTATATTATGGGATTTCTATGGAACCATTTAGCCGTCCTGGCCTTTTGAAGCAGCTCGTCTGAGCAGCTGATTGGACATACAGTAATTGATATCCAGCAGCAGCTCTTTGCCGGGCTTAGGGAAATAGATCTTTACCTTGTTATTCTGTACCGCCCGTATCACTCCATCCCCGTATTTTACATGGTTGACCGGCGCTCCTTCCACCAGTCCGGCCAGATCCAGATGGTACTCTCCGATGAAGCGGGACGGAGTCAGCTTCTTTCCATACTGTTCCTTCAAAGAATAGATATGGAGATAGGTTTTGGCCCTGGTCATGGCGACATAGAACATGCGCCGTTCCTCCTCCAGATCCGCTTCCAGCACCGCCTTCCGGTAGGGGGTGATTCCCTCGTTGGCATCGATCAGGATCACCAGCTGATATTCCAGCCCCTTCGAGGCATGCATGGTGGAAAGCGTGACCCCGTCCGGTACATGGCTGCGGGCCTGTACCTGCTCTCTTAGTTCCAATGTGTATGCTTCCATATGCCGGAACCATTCTTCATAGCTGCGGAAGGGACGCGCGCTTTCCTGAAGCTGGTTCAGGGTATCATAGAGGTCTTCTGCCGACAAGCGGCGGAAGTCCGCGTACTCTTTTATGTACTCTTCGTAGCCGATGCCGTGACGGATATAATTTACCGCGGAATAGGGCGGCATATTTTTAAGGAGGCTGAGATCATATTCAATCTTGCCGATGCGCTCCTGCATCCAGTTTTTCCCCTCATAGAAGCTTCTCAGGCTATTGAATTCCACGATCGGGGTGTCAAAAGCCTCCCGGCTTAAGTAACGCTTGGGACGGTTCATGATCTGAAAAAAGTCCTGGCGGGTCAGTTCTTTGGTCAAACGGATATAGGCTAAGATATCCCGGGTAATCCAATGGTCATACAGATTGGGTATCCGGTCTTTGGCCCGGAAGGGAATATTATATTCCAGCAGCCTTTCCATCAGACGGCCCGGCTGGGTATTTGTGCGGAATAGGATGGCCATCTGATTCCATTCGATTCCCTGCTCATGATAGTGCTTTAATTGCCGGATGACTTCCAGATATTCTTCCTGAGGGCTTACAAATTCCCCGAACTCGATATCCTTCCCTTTTTCACGGGCCGTATGGATCTCTTTTGGGAAACGGGCCTTATTATTCGCGATGATGCGCAAAGCCCCCTCGACGATATTCGCCGTGGACCGGTAGTTGGTGTCCAGCAGCACTCTTTGGGCCTTTGGATAATCCTTCATGAAGTTCAGCATTATTTCCGGTTTTGCACCCCGGAAACGGTATATGGACTGATCGTCATCCCCCACGATAAACAGATTATCTTCCGGCGCCGCCAGAAGCCTCACGATATCATACTGAATCTGATTGATGTCCTGGAACTCGTCTATCAGAATGTACCGGTATTTGTTCTGCCAGGCTTTCAGAATATCCGGCCGGCTCTCAAATAACTCCAGGCAGTACACCATCATGTCGTCAAAGTCCAGCAGCCTGGCCTTTTGCAGCTTTTGCCGGTAGGAGGAATAGATCTTTTGGAATATCTGATCCGGACAATTTTTGGCGTGATAGGCTTGCAGGGTAATCCGTTCGTTTTTTACGCTGCTGATCTCTGAGAGAATTCCTGTGAGGAAATCGGCTTCGTCATCGATCTCCAACTCGATGTGATCCAAGATCTCCCTTAAATAGGTAAACTTCTGATCTTCCTTTAAGATATTTGCCGCAGTATACCCATAGGCATATTTCAGAATAGAGAAGAATATGGCGTGAAAAGTGCCGAAGGATACACTGGCCGTGCCTCCCATCAGTTTTTGGAACCGTTCCTGCATTTCCCTGGCGGCAGCTTTCGTAAAGGTTATGACCAGAATGGCGGATGGATCTGCCCCGTATTCCTCGATCAGATATTTCGTTCGCTGCGTAATCACAAGGGTTTTCCCCGAGCCCGGTCCGGCCAGGACTAACATGGGGCCTTCCTTATGACGGATCGCCTGATTCTGGGATTCATTAAAGCTCATTCTTTCCTCCGATACCGCAGGTTTTTTGCGGTGTTCTCTTCTTTCCTATAAGGTTCTTTTCAATCATAAAAGTTTATTTTTTCATAAAAGTTTATTTTGACGCGGATATGTGAATATAGTAAGATAGTATAAATGTTTATTTTCAATTTGTATACAAGCGTTTTTTCAATAGAAAAGGAAAAGGATTACCGTCCATGTCGAAATTCAAAACGACTTTTTATACCATAGAAACAGAAAAAATACGGGATCTCAAACGGCCGTGGCGGCTGGCTCTGCTGGCTGATCTGCACAACAAAAGCTACGGGCCGGATAACCGGCTTCTTCTGGAAGAAATCCGTAAAAACCGTCCGGATGGTATTCTCATAGCCGGTGATTTGATCATTTCGGACCGGAAAAACCAAGAAGTCCACAAGGATGCAGCTTATCCGCTGTTGATCACCCTGGCGGCAGAATATCCGGTATACCTGGGAAACGGGAACCACGAACACCGGATGCGGGAATTTCCCGATGCATTTGCCGGGGAATATGAATCGTATATCCGGCTTCTGAAAAGCTGCGGCATCCATACTCTGGTCAACGGGCATTTGACTCTGCAAATCGGCGGAGCGCCGGTCACCATCTACGGTTTTGAACTGGATTTCAGCTATTATAAGAGATTTACCCGCAAGCCCTTTTATGACACGTGTCTGACGGACGTACTGGGCACTCCTGATCCGGAACACTATAATATCCTCATCGCCCACAATCCGGTCTATTTTCCGCAGTATGCCAAATGGGGCGCGGATCTGACCGTCTCCGGCCATCTTCACGGCGGTATTATCTGCATACCGGGAATCGGCGGCCTGATCACTCCCCAGGCCAAGCTTTTTCCAAAATACGACGCCGGATATTTTGAAGAACAGGGCCGCTCCATGATCGTCAGCCGGGGTCTCGGTTCTCATACAGTCAATTTTCGTATCTTCAATCCGGCCGAGCTGATCTTTATCGATATTACAGCTAAAACGAGCTGACTGTTTCCGATATTCCGAATAAACAGGCTGGCCGGCATTGGATTCACTAAGGAACTGATTCAGAAAGAAAAAGACGAACAGATTCAGAAAAATATACTTCCAGACAAGAGGATAACAAAATGAAACTGCAATATAAACATACAGTATATGCAAGCTATTTAGGATACATCACACAGGCGATCGTCAACAACCTGCCGCCCCTGCTGTTTATCACCTTTCAGAAAACTATGGGCATCTCACTGAGTGAACTGGGATTTTTGGTATCCCTGAACTTTGGGGTGCAGATGCTGGTGGATCTCATCTCCGCCAAGTTCGTCGACCGGATCGGATACCGCATCTGTATCGTGGCCGCTCACATCTGCAGTACGGTCGGGCTGGTCGGGCTGGGCCTGTTTCCCATGCTGCTGCCAAGCCCATACCTGGGCCTTATGATCGCCGTAGTCATCAACGCCATCGGCGGCGGGCTGATCGAGGTGCTGGTCAGTCCCATCGTTCAGGCCCTGCCCGGAGACGAAAAAGCCAGTGCCATGAGCATGCTGCACTCCTTCTACTGCTGGGGACATGTCACCGTAGTTCTGCTCTCCACACTGTATTTTGTCACCATCGGCCTTTCCCACTGGTACTTCCTTCCGCTGATCTGGGCTGTTCTTCCGCTCTTTAACACCTTCTTCTATGCGAAGGTACCGCTGCTTACGCTGACAGAGGAACACAGCGCGACACCTCTGCGGAAACTGTTTTCCATGAAGATCTTCTGGCTGTTCCTGATCCTGATGATCTGCTCCGCCGCATCCGAGCAGGCTATGGCGCAGTGGGCTTCGCTGTTCGCCGAATCCGGCCTGAATGTGTCCAAAACCATGGGCGACCTTCTGGGCCCCTGCGCCTTTGCCGTCTGCATGGGGCTGTCCAGAACCTATTACGGCAAAAATGGTTCCAGAATCGATCTGAAAAAATTCATTCTGGCCAGCAGTATTCTCTGCATGATCAGTTATCTGCTAGCGACTCTGTCCCCGATTCCTCTTTTGTCACTGGCCGGCTGCGCGCTGTGCGGCCTGTCCGTTGGAATCATGTGGCCCGGTTCATTTTCGCTGGCTTCGGAATACTGTCCTGCCGGCGGAACGGGTATGTTCGCTCTGCTGGCTCTGGCAGGAGATATCGGCTGTTCGATAGGTCCGGGGATGGTGGGTGTTATCTCCAACTCCGCGGCCAATCACAACGGTTCCCTGTCGAATCTTTTGTTCAGCCATTTATCCCCAGCAGAGGCCGGGCTGAAAACAGGACTGTTGTGCGCGATCCTCTTCCCGGTGCTGATGTTCTTTGCGGTTTCCGTCCTCTCCCGCCTCCGCAGGCCCCAGGATGCAAAAAACCGGCAAACCGGAGGGAACTCCTGATTTATTTTTACTCTATTTGAATTCTTTTTACTCTAATTGGATTTTTATTATTTACTATATATTTACTCTATCTGGGTGATTTTAAAACTTTGATCGTATTCTACTGCCGCGGTCAGGTCCGCATCTTCTGCGTATTGAGGCGCGGCCCAGTCTCCGATCTGCAGAGCCGGTGTGAACAGCATATGGATCGTCTCTCCCAGTTCAAAGTCTACGATGGTTCCCCAATAGATGTCCATTACCGGTTCTCCTGCCCAGGAGGTGTCTAAATTTCTGAGAATATGTTCCTGGGTATACAAGGTTACGCTCTGCTGATCGGGGTCGTATGTATATGATATCTTTTGTTCCAGTTGGCTCGTGTAATCCTCCGGCTGGAACATTGTTTTTATTAAAGAGCCGTCTTGGCTTTTCTCAAATATGTACAGGTTCCAAATGTTCAACCCTGTTCCGGATGCGCCCAGTATCTTCATCTGCAGCTGTTCTTTGACCGAATCCCAGTAGATCTCGGGCGGGAGAGCCCTCGGTGAAGTCCCATATTCGATGTCAAAACGACTGATCTCTTCCCCGTTCCGAATGAGAATTCCCCGGTCGGAATATTCGGTGTCGTTGTATCCATACAGGGTGATTTGATCCTCCGGCAGCTCTGCCAGAATGATAACCTCCTCCGTTTCTGATCCGTCATATGTTTTTTGAATCTGATCTAACTGCTGGACTGTGACGGCATTTAGCCTGTCCATCAACTGCTCCCGGTCCTCTGCTTCCGTTCTTCCGGAACCGTTCTCCAGCGCCCATTCCTGGTTGGCTGTTTTTAACAGATGTGACTGGAGCTTATCTATCCGTTCCCTGAGGCTGCCGCTGTTTCCAAAGATTGACCCGAACCGCTGATCCATCCACTGGAACTCTTCCGTCAGCTTAATGGGCTGTTCCGCTGTACTGTATAACGCCTGTCCGTTCTCGGTCTTTAACAGGAGAATGCTGTGTTCCAGATAGCCGTTAAGCTCTTGTAAGAACTGCTGAACCGCTTCCGAATCAAACAGATACCGGTCTTTCTCTGCCGCATAGTCTATCTCGTTTTCCGCTCTGACCTGCTGCTGTCCGGCCTCGCCCAGAGAGAACAGCTGGTAGGACATCATCCCCTCTTCCGGCTGCACCCGCGCTGTGTATCTCAACAGAAGATCTTCCTCCTTCGTCTGGTATAGGTAATAGGAAATACCGGTCTGTCCGGAAAGGGGAAACTGCGACTCCCAAAGCTCATCCCCCCGTCTGTTTTTTACCACCAGTGCTGCCATGCTGTTTTCCTGCGGGTTTTCCGGTATCTCTGCCAGTATGGATTCCTCTGTGCCGTCCTGCGTCAGATCGGCGGTTATCCCCTCCCGGCTTGCGGATAATGGATCTGCCAGAAAGAAAAATGCGACGGCAGCGGCAAGAACGATGGCCGCTGCTTTAACCCAGGCGGCGGGCCTTCTATAATTTAATATATTTTTCACCCGCTGCGTTGTATTGCTCTCACCAAAGGCCAACGGACGCGCCGTCCGGGGCTGTCCCCGAAGCGCCAGATTTAATAGGGAACGGCAATAGTCTGTTCTCTTATTCTCTCCCAGTTTTCTCATTACCGCCTCATCACAGGCCATCTCCATATCTTTCGACATCAGGTGATAAGAAAACCACACAAGCGGATTAAACCAGTGAATCACCAAAGCCAGATAAAATACCGGTTTAAAAACCGTATCCCCTCTGCGGATGTGCATCCGTTCATGCAGCAGCACATGTTCCTTCTCCTCCGGTGACAGATCCACAGGCAGGTATATCTTCGTCCGAAACATGCCAAGTACAAAAGGGGTTCTGATTCGACCGCTGATATAACAGCCTTCCCCATCCGGTATGGCTGTCCCTAATCTTCTTCTCAATCCGAAGTAACTGCCTAAGCTATATAGGAGCAGCAGTACGATACCGCTTCCCCATACCACACAGCCCGCACCCGCCAGGTTATTAGGAACAGCCGCGGCAGCCGTCCCGATCGTCCCGGCTTCTCCCTTAGCCGGATTCTCAAGCGCATCCGCCTCTTCGCCTACACTGCCTGTCTGCTGCTTGTCCATGGACAGTCCCGCGCCCCCGGCATCCAGCTCCCAGGATGCGTCTTTCTTACCAACACCCGTCCCGGAAAGGTTCTCCAGCGCTTCACCCGTCTGTGCTGCTCTCCCGGCTATCACCGCCGCCTGTCCCTGATCCCTGTCCTGATTCCCCTGCCGATGCGTCTCCCCCTCTTCCATAAGCCGGACAGGGTCAAACCCAGTGCCGGGAACCAGACTGAATGAGCTTTCAAAAGCCACCGGGCAAACCAGGCGTATGAACACGATCACCCACAACAGACTGCAAAATGCCTTCGGCAGCTTCTTCATCAGCAGCCGGACAGCGAGCATACAGATAATCACATAACCAGCCACAAGGCTCATACGAAGTACCGTCAGGAAAAGAATCTCAGGTTTCATCCGCTGTCCCCCCGTTCTTATCCTCGATCAGTTTCCGTATTTCCCGCACCTCCTCAGCAGACAAAGGCCTGTCCTTTAAAAATGCCGCTAAAAACAGAGGCAGAGAGCCCCCGAACGTCCGTTTCACGAACTCCTCGCTCTCTTGCCGCTGTATTTCCTCTCTGGGAATCCTGGAGATCACCACCGAATGATCCACTTGAAAGATTCCCCTGTCACACAACCTTTTCAGTACCGTATAAGTCGTCGTGCGCTTCCACTCCAGTCTCTCTGCGCACAGTTTCACCAATTCCCTGGTCGTAACCGGCTCACGCTCCCACACAATACATGCTAACCGATACTCACTATCAAAAATTTTGGGAATTTCCATATAACCCACCCCTCTCCAAATCGTCTACTGTATTAGACAACTTTAGTCTAATCCATTAGACATCATTTGTCAAGGACGAAAGGGGATGGCCGGCGGGGCCTTTCTCCCGGATGATCTCCGGTTTCCGCTACGGTATCCTGAATTCGACCATAATTTTGCCGTTGCTGGTCTTAGCCTTCAGATATTTACGCTGGTCCGGATACCGGTAATTCGGCAGATTGTTTGATGAATTGCTGGTCTTGCTCTCGATACCGTAGTCTCTCATATCTCCCAGGATATACCCGGTGATCGAAGCGTTGCAGGTGGTCAGCACGATATTGTCCCCGATGATGTCCTGGAGGGAGATGGAACCGTTCTTTGTAGACAGAAGCAGTGTGCCGGGAAAGCTTAAGTTGGCAGCGTTGACCTTGTCGTTGCAGGTAATCGCTTCTAACCGCATTCCGCTTAAATCTCTTAAGAGAATCCCTCCATTGCTGGTCTGCAGCAGCATGGTGTCGGCGGACATATGCTCCGCCGTGATTTTTGCATTGCAGGTGATCAGCTGGACGTCCGACATCTTCGGCAGTGACGCAGCGTTAATCTGGCTGTTGGAGGTCTTGACCCTCATGCTTCCGTGGAAGTTCTCGGGGATCTCCACGATCACGCGCTGGGGAAAACGGAACCAATTGGCTATATTTAACGGAAACATCCGCATCCGGTGCCGGAAAATAAATTCTCCGTTCTCTACTGTGTGTATGACCTCATCCACACCTTCCCGGGGCTGGAACAGTACTCTGACCGTTCCTGAGGGCACCGGATGGATCTCAATTCTTAAATTCTGGGCCTCCACGAATACTTTTGTGATCGGTGACTGGGTCGTGTAGTCCTGCTCTGCTTTTGGCGGTGTGAGAATCTGCCCGTATTCTTTGTACTCGTTTTTTATCTGGCTGGCGATATCCTCCGGTTTTCCAAAACCTTCGATAATATTTTCCTCCGATCTTCCCTGTTCCAGGCCGTCACAGATCAATTCCTGGTAATATTCTCTCAGCTGGTCTATGTCACTTTGTTTTAACTGCGGAAGCTGCTCTGTTAATCGGTTCAGAAATTCGTTCTTATTCATCATTTACCCTCCTGGCTGTTTTTTTCCACAAAATTATAAATCTGTTTCATTTCTTCCCATTCGCCTAAAAATTCATTGATTTTTCCGATTCCCATTTCTGTGATCTCATAATATTTTCTGGTTCTGCCATTGTGTTCCTGTTTATAGGTGGTCACAAAACCAGTGCTCTCCAATCGCTTCAGAATGGGATACAGGGTTGATTCTGATATTTCAATGCATTGGGATACATCACCTATGATCATATAGCCATAGGATGGCCCCCTCTTCAAAACTGACAGGACACATACATCCAATACTCCTTTTTTTCTCTGGGTATCCATTTTCCACCTCCTTTTCGCTATAAGCATGTAAAATAGTCAGCGGTAAACCGGCGCCTTCTAGTGGGACAGGGTATCCCCAAGAGGAAACAACAGCATCGTACACTCCACTGGTTTGCCACATGCTATGTTATACATACTATGTATTGCATACTATGTATAATATAGTATAAATCAAAAGATGTCAACAGAAGATTATATTTTCTTTTACAACCTGCAACATTTCTATTATAATGTGACACTAGAGTTATATACCTTGAGTATCTGATACTGTAACACGAAATGGATAGACAAAACATTACGGACAGATGCACGGATGAGGGATCTTTCCAATGGCTTAACCCCCCGGCAAGGTGTAATACTAACATATAAGGAGTATTTTATTATGAAGAAAAAGAACATACTTTTCATTCTGGCATCAGTCGTTATTCTCATTCTGATAGCCCTGGCTGTTCTCTTTACCATCCGCAGGAGGGAAGAAGATAAGAACGCCATTCAGGCTATGTACATACCCTATGGCGAAGACTCCCATATTATGGTGAGTGATGAGAGCGGTGTTTTTACTGTTCATTTTCCGGAGGATATCTATGATAAAAACGGGGATAAAATCACCCGGGATCAACTGGAGAAGGGCAATATTTTAAAAATCTACGGGAACGGAATCATGATGCAGTCCTATCCCGGCCAATACCCGGGCGTCACCAAAATCAAAGTAATGGAACAGGGAACTCCAGCCGACGCGGACCGCTATCAGGAGCTCATTGATACGATCTATCAGGAGCCTGACCTGGCCGAGCCGCCCAGTCTGGATGTAAACTACCGGACGGATCAGGCCGTGGTCACAGCTATGACTACCCGCGGTGGATTTCACTGGGAATATAAGGATAAGGATGGCGCCATGCAGTCGGTAGTGACGGACGCCCCCAGCATGCTGGCTGCCTCGGAACTGGCAGATATATCCCTACCTGAGCCGGCAGATCTCACCCTGCTGTTTACGAAAAAACCAGATAACGTAACGGTAACCCGCCATTCTGCCGGTCATTATCAGGATCAGGCGTACATCGGTACGGACCCGCAGGGGGAACCGGTGGAGGTAACCGTCTCGGAAGACGGGCAAATTCTCATCCCACAGGCTGATGCCGGTTATATCTACGTGGTCCAGGGCGTCTGGGGAACAAGTGATGTGGTATTCGGTTTTATGACGAAATAGTGAAAGAGAGTTTCGCTTGCGAAACTCTCCGCCTGCGGCGGGCCGCGTAAGCGGCATCTTCCTTTCCGCCGTAGTGCGATCCCCGCGGAGCGTTTTATTTCATAGGAGCACTTTCCTATGAAATAATAACAAAAACCCGGTCATCAAACCGGGTTTTTGTACGCTTATTATAATATCGAAACTCAAAATGTCAAATGATCATCAACCGCCGCTGCCCTCTTAATCCTAATACTCTTATCTCTCTTAAACAAGTACCAGGAAAGACCGACAAACAGAACGCCGACGGCCGCCATTCCCACATAAACTCCGATGACATCCGGCAGGAAGCCAAGTGCCTCCGCAAGATAGGTACCGCAGAAGTTAAACAAAGCATGCAGCAGAATCGACGCGTACAAGGAGCTGTAGCGCTCGTTGACGAAACCTAAAAGCAGGCCCAGGCAGAAGGCATATGTCCCCTGTATCCAGTTCATATGTATAATCCCAAACAGCAGAGCCTGTAAGATATTGGCCAGCAGAAAATTCAATCCTGCCCTCCTGGCAAACTTATAGGTCAGTCCCCGGAATATCAATTCCTCACAGACCGGCGCCAAAATGATCGTGGAGATGGTGGAGAGAACGGTGCGGTCAGCGATACCGGTCTGTTCCATCAATAAATTATAATCTTCCATCAAATCCGGAAACGCGAATCCCGCCAATGACAAATAAAGGGTAATGATAAAATAAAAACCGACGGCCAGACAGATCTCTGCTGAAATGGATCTTACGCTGAATACCTGTACAAGCTTCAGCCGTTCTTTTTTCCGAACGAAGCCGAAATAATACCATAGGCCAAACCCAATAAGCCAGCTGATCTGTATCATGATCAAAAGCAGCATATAGTGATCCATTATCATCTGCGGAAGTGAATTCATGATATCCGTCATTGACATCGGCATACCGTTTGCGTTGGCGGACGTTAACTCCATCAGCACGATACCCAGAATCAACACAACTTCTATCAAAAGCTCGAGCGCTATCATGGACACGGCCGGAACCAGAGCCAACAGAAAATTCCCAACTTTTTTCAACATCTTATGTGTCTCCTTTTCTTTCTCAAGATTAGATATTGCCGGCTTTATTATATCATACCCCATATTAAAATGGGGATTTATTTCATGAAATACCGGACAGCGCAGTTCCCCACATGCTAAGGCCTGTATAGGATAACGCAAGCGAACAATTGCCGTAAAAAGAACATATAAATAAAGTGTAATAATGTATGTAAGGTGATTTTAATGGAATTTTGTAATAGATGCAGCCGCTTACGCCGCTGCTGTCCCGTATGTCATTGCTGCCGGCGCTGCTGCCGCTGCTCAGAGTGTTGTCCCGGGCCCGCGGAAGGTTCTTTTCAGGTGATAAAGAGGGATCTGGCTACCGGCGCCCCGCTGGCAGGCGCTTCCTATACCCTGTACCAAAACGGGCAGCAGATCATGACCGGCTTGTCCGGCGCATCCGGGATACTTTCCTTCTCCGGATTGGAACCTGGAATATATGAATTGGAAGAAACGGCCGCTCCGGACGGATACCGTCCCGAGACCGCTGTGCATCAGATCATCGTCGATGCGGATGGAAATGTGACGATAGACGGCCAGGAGGCCGATGAGGTTTCATTTTATAATGAAGCCCGAAATACTCCCTATCCGAATTTTGCTTTCCGAAAATATGACGAGGAAAGTAACATGCCGCTTGGCGGCGCCACATTTATGTTGTCCAACGGAAGCACTGCGGTATCCGACAGCGGCGGGCTGGTGGATTTCGGCTCCCTGGCTCCGGGAATCTATACTATGACGGAAACTGCAGCGCCGGAAGGCTATCTGGCCAACACACATTCCTATACGGTTGAAGTATCCGAAGACGGGGATATTACCATCGACGGACTTCCCCAGTACGCATTCTCCGTAAGAAATTTACCGGCGCGTTCCCTAAGCCCCAGACCTGTAATCTACTCCGTGACTGATGCGGATACCTCCATCACCGGCTCCGGCGTTCCCGGCGCTCAGATTACGGTAACTCTGCCCGATGGAACGAGACTTACAACTACGGCCGACGCATCCGGTAACTGGCAGGCTGCCCTGCCGGCCGGAACCACGCTACCGGCCGGGGAGATCGTTCCTGTCTAGGTTTCATCCGCGATCTCCACCCCTTCGGGCAGTTCCATCCGTACTTTCACTTCTCCGGACAGCCGGGTCAGTTCCACACGAATCTCCCCTTTCGGGGTCGGGATACTTCCAGACGCGTAATCCAGCCCGGACGGCAGACAGGGCCGAAACCGGATCTTACGGAATCCCGGTTCTACCGGAACCACGCCCAGTATTCTGGTTGGCAGCTGGTATGTGGGAGTGCCTCCCCATGCGTGGGAATAGTCACAGTCGAATCCATACCACACCTCTTTTAAAGCATCCGGATTCTCATCCAGCAGGCTTTCCCAACGGCGGATCTGTGCCAGTCCGTAGGTTTCAAACAGCCCGGTCTGCTCCAGCGCTTCAAATATAAAGTGCATAAAATACGGCTGGGCCTGGCTGAGCGCGGAATCTTCCATTACGCGTACCATCAGCTCCCTCTCCCGCTCGATTGGCACGATATGATAGAGTACCGCTAAAGTGTTCATGTGCTGACTGTAAAATCTCCGGTCCACATCTGCCGGCAACCATCTGGTGGATTCCCGGGCTTCAGGATCATACCGGCCGTCTGCATACAGCTGTTTCTCCTCATCCCATAATTCCCGCTGTATGCTTCCAATCACCTGACAGCGCAATGCCTCATACCTGCTGATCTTCTCTTCCCGGTTCCCGAGTATACGCAGTATCACGCACGCACGCTCCAGAGCCCCTGCGAACATGGCGGTCAGATACCCCTGCCCCATACATTTTGGCGGGTGGTGTCTGTTATAACCGCCGTCCTCCACCCAATCCATGAACATATAGTTGGGCGCCTTTTCCATCAGACCGCTTCCCCCCAGATAGGAGGTAAACAAACGGAGGATTCCATCTATGGTCTCTTCCGTGCGGGATATCAGATCCGTATCTCCTGTGTACATGACATAGTCCAGGATCATTCCGATATACAGCAGGCAGTAACTGGGATGGAACATCCGATAGTCCCGATCCTTCAGATAGGCGGCTATCTTCAAAATATCAAACCTGGTGAGATAGGAATCCCCGAACGTGACATAATTCATCAGGCTCTCTATCATATAATCCCCCATACACCCCAAAGGCTCCTGGTGGATCGGGGAGTCCATGTGGTAAGTCTGCCGGCAGATCTGATTGGTCCTGCACCCGGACAGATAGATTTTCTCCAGCAGAGGATCGCTGCAGCGGAAGCTCCCCCTTAACTCTGACGGGTAGGCGCTTATATTGATTCCCGCTTCATGGATCACGCAGTCCTGCCAGACATTGGCCAGCGTAACCTGCACGCAGCGGATGCTCTGCATCCTGAGGGTTTCCAGGCTGGCCTCCTCTTCCCCCAGTATCAGTGTCAGTGTCGTCCCGTCCCGTTCTATTTTTCCCGGGAACTCCTGCATGTGAAGCACGACTTTTATCCCTTTGGCTCCTTTGATTTTCAGGAAAAAGAAGGCCGCATAGATCCTGCCGAAATCCAGCCAGAACGTCACAGGCGCTCCCTTTGTAATCCGGATACTTCCGGAACCTTTTTCCTGTATAACCCGATTCCCCTCCGGATCAAACGGGTTCATTACTTTTTCCGGCCGCCGTTCCAGATACACCAGGTCCGGGATCGGTGTGGCATATACAGGAGGAAATATCTCCTGGTTCTTCACTGTCTGCGCCCAGGTCCAGGTCTCATCCCGGTATCCCTCATCCTCCTCTTCCAGGGAAAAAGCCCCGTCCCAGCAGGACCGTGCCGTGTAAGCCCTGTCCCGGATACATTTCCATGAACCATCCGTGGCAGTCAGAGTTGTCTCCCGGCCGCCCACCGTAACCTCCGCCAGCAGGCCGCCATGTCCGCAGGAGATCTCCGACTGTACCACCGCTCCCAAGCATACGCGAACCGTAATCACATTTTCCCCTGCTCTGAGAAAATCCTGCACCGGATATTTCTCATAGAATTTATACGGTACGCTTTCGCAATTCGCGTAATCCCCTCCCGGCTGCGCGCTTCCCCTTCCAACGGGCTGACCGTTTACATATACTTTATAGGAAGAATCCGATGTTATATACAAGTTTGCCAGGTCCGGCTTTTTATCGCACAAAAATCTTTTCTGAAAAAGAAAAACAGCAAAGGGGCCGTCTATTCTCTGAAACATGGTGTAGTCACAGGTCTGATACTCCGGATATGCTTCAGCCGGTGCCCAGATCCACTTTGCCTCCCACCTTCTCTGTTCCTGCGGCAGTTCAAACCCTTGTGCCTCTTTGCTATATATCATTCCATCCCGAAACTCAATCTTCCTTTTTCCATCGTACGGTATCTTTGTCTGTTCCATTTCGATTCTCCTTTTGAAGTTCCTGATTCAACAGTTTCCATAAGACCAGAGCAAACATGCTTATCCCTATCATAACACAAAACGCGGCCTTATAGGAACCGGTCCTTTCGTATATCACACCGCTGCCCCAGGAACCCAGGACACTGGTAACCATACCGTTGGCATTGAGGATTCCCAGGTTAATACTCCGGTAGCGGGTTCCGTACTGCCTGGTACAATAATAAGTGATCAGCACCGGAAGACTTCCGTACGCCAGACCGGTAAACAGATAGGCGCCGGTCAGGATCGCACTGTTACCAAACAGCTGTGCAAGCAGCAGACCAAGCGACGCGATTCCGACACCGGCGGCGGCAGTCCCCATTCCAAAGCTTCGGCCCTTCCGATCGCACAGCCGGCCATACAGAAGCCTTCCGGCAGCATTTCCCACGCTCAGCACCCCGGCGATCCACGCGGCTTTTGACGGGGACACTCCCATCTCCAGCGGAAGGACCGCTCCGCTGCCGATCACCCCTAGACCTATGGTACCGATACAGATCAGCCATCCAAAAAACAGATAAAAGGACTGCCTGCGCAGCATTTGGCCAGGAGATACCTCTTTATCTTCCCTGTCCCCAGCTGTCCCGCTTTGCCGGGCTGCCGGCGGCTTCCGGATCAGTATGCAGGCGCCCAGGATCAGACCGCAGAACATCCAGCCCATTATATCGAAAGTATCCCGCCAGCCGGCTCCTTCATACAGCATCCAGTTAATCACCGGCCCCAGCAGGAAACTGCTGATCCCATACCCTGCCAGCAGCAGGCCGGACACAGTACCTGTGTCATCCGGGAACCAGGTGAGCACAGTGCTCACCACCGTATTATAAGCAATGCCGATCCCAAGGCCGCAGATCACTCCGTAGAATACATATATTTCGATCAGGGAGTCAAGCCGGGATGCCCCCAGGAAGCCCAGCAGCAATAAAAAAGCGGATATGGACAGCGTAATTCTGTGGGAATACTTGCAGATTATGACTCCGCTGATCAAACTGCCGATATTGTACCCAGCCATGGAAAGTACAAAAACCACAGAAGTCTGCGAGCGGTCCCAGCCAAATTCTATCTCCAGCGGTGCGACAAATATCGACCAGGAGTATATCACCCCGATGAACAGTAACAGCAGTCCTGCGTAGAACAGGCTTATATATTTCGTGACGCTGCCTGCTTTGCTGCCAGTGCTGTAGTTCTTGCGATTGTTCGTGCCGCTGTTTTCCATAGTGCTGATTATTTTGCCGTCCATCTTGTCTTATTCTCCCAATCGTTCTATACCCTGTTTATTTTCAGAATGAAAAGGCAGAGATCCGGAGAAAATCCCTCTTTCCGCAGATCTCTGCCCTTACCGGTTGCCGGTTTTATTCTTCGCTATATTCATCCAGCAGTGCCTGGCACGCTTCGTTTAATTCATCCAGTCCCTCCTGGACCGAAGGATATTTGCCCTGGATAATGCCGATCAGATATTCTGCCATGGTAGTCTGGATCTCGGTCACGCCGCCATAGCTGGGTTTCGGTTTTACACCGTCCATCAGTGTACCGGCCTCATACATTCTCACCAGGTCGGGTTGTACTTCGATGGTTTCCGCTTTCAGAGCTTCCTCTTCATAGGAAGCGATATCAATAGGTGCTCTCGCTTTGACATCAGTTACCCATTTATGCCAGAAATTATTGTCGATCAGATACTGTAAGAATACGCCGCAGGCATCCGCTTTGTCCGTAATGGACGAGACGCTGATCTCCATGTTGGAGCTGACCATGCGGTAAAAAGCCTTGTCCTCATCAATCTTCATACCGTCATCAGGTATCGGCATATCCGCCATAATGTAGTTGAAATCTTCCGGGACTTCCATATCGGTTAAGATACCATTAATATAGGTGTAACCGATGTTCGTTGCGATGGCGCCGCCAAAGAACTGCTCATGACGGTCCATATAAGTCTCGTTGGCCGCATTATCCGAGAAGGTTCCGGCGTCATACATGGACTTGAGGAATTCCACCGTCGTCACCGCGTGCTCATCGTTCATGGTCATTTCCGTGGCTTCGTCATTCATGGGAGCGCCGCCTAACTGCCAGTTCCAATAATTGAATTCATTATTTACATCGGAGTAATTCTCCATACTCAAGGGAACGGAATATCCGGTATAGCCCGCGTCCTTCATAGCGATCGCGGCGTCCTTGAACTCACTCCAGGTTTTCGGCACATTATTTTCATCCCGCCCGATCGCTTTCAAAGCGTCGATGTTGTACATCATATAAGGGGAAAGGTCTACCCAGGCCGGTATGGTCCACAGCTTGCCGTCACGGGAAGCCACTCCTTCCACAACCTCCGGCAGCATCAGTTCTTTTACCTGGCTGGCGATCTCTGGCAGCACATCTTCCAGCGGAGAGATAATTCCTAACTTCTTGCCATAGTCATCGATACAGGGGCCAAACGCATACAGGTCGGGAGCGGTATCATTTCCCCCCTGATAGGCCGTTACTATTTTTTCCTGACGGCTTCCCCACTCCTGGGCGGTAACGGTTACATGGACCTTATCCTGGGAGGCGTTAAACTGTTCCGCCATCTCCTGGAACACCACTGGCTCTGCGGACAATCCTCCGAACACCCACATGTCAATCTCCACTGTCCCTTCCGCCGCTTTGCCCTCATCTGAGGCAGCGGAACTGCTGCCCTGATCCGAGGCTGACGGCTCTTTCGCTTCCGGGGAACCACCGCACCCGCTCAGCAACGACATGGTCATGACACTGGCCAGTAACAATGAAATAAGTTTCTTTTTCATGAAATACTTCCTCCTTTTAATTAAAAATGTGTTATGAATTTCATTCCGGATTTTCTTTTCCATTTTTCCGGAAATAGTTCCCTTTTATCCCTTTACCGCACCCGCCGTCAAGCCTGCGATCAGGTTCTTGCCCAGCAGGATAAAGATCAATAATGTGGGGATGGTTACGATAATCGACGCCGCCCCCATCTGGTTCCAGTAAGTCCCGAATTCCGTTATAAAACTGGAGAGGCCAAGGGATATGGTATATTTGCTTTCGGTTGTCAGCAGGATCAGGCTGTAAAGATATTCATTCCAGGAGCACATGAAGGCGTATACCCCCACAGCCGCGATTCCCGGCTTGGATATGGGCAGGATCACATGTACGAAAGTTTTTAACGCACTGCAGCCATCGATACGGGCCGCCTCCTCTAGTTCCGAGGGCACCGACCGGAAATACCCGTACATCATCCAGATCGAGAACGCCAGGCTTATGGTCGCGTACAGCAGCATCAGCCCGAAGTGGGAATCATACAGTCCATATGACTTATAGGTAGAGAATAACGGTATAATCACCGAGGTTCCAGGGAACATCTGGGCGACCAGAACGAACATCAGCAGCCCCTTTTTGAACGGAAACCGGAACTTGGCAAACCCGTAGGCCGCAAGGCTTGACACGATCATCCCCAGCAATGTGGCCACGGCCGAAATCTTCAGGGAATTCCATATGTAGCGCGGAAACGGTTTCTGTACCCAGACCTCATAGTAGGAATCCAGCGTGAAATTCTCTGGTAAGATCGTTACCGGGATTTTCAGCAGTTCCGTCATACTCTTACAGGAGGTGATCACCATCCAGGCCAGCGGGAATAAAGCCACAAAAAGCACGGCAATGATACCCAGAATTCTCAGGACGGATAATATTTTGCTTTTCATCGTTTATACGCCCTCCTCATCTGTTGCTTTCGTCAGTTTGAGATAAACCACCGCAAATATCATAATGATAATAAACTGGATCACCGAGTAGGATGAGGCCAATCCAAACCGGAACTTCTGGAACGCGGTCTTATAGATGATCACCGGCAGGGTCGTACTGGATACACCAGGCCCGCCCGCAGTCAGGATGTTCAGGATACCGAATCCGTTCATCGTCCAGATCATAGCCATCAAAGAGCAGATGGAAAGTACGTATTTCAAATTCGGCAGGGTAATATACCAGAATTTTTTCCAGCCGTTGCAGCCGTCGATGGACGCTGCCTCATACTGTTCCTTATCGATCCCCTGTAATCCGGCGGATAGCATGATGGTCACGTAAGGATAGGTTCTCCAGATGTACACCAGGGAAACCGAGACCAGCGACAAAGCCTCCGAAAAGAACTGTATATGTTCCGGCAGCAGGTGCAGGTAGTCCACCAGCACTCCGTTGACCAGGCCCTTCTCCCCATTCAGCAGCCAGCGCCAGATCGCGCCGACCACCACTTCCGGCAGTACCCAGGGCATAAACACCAGCGCCCGGGTCAGGTTCTTTAAGTGCTTTACGCCGTTTAACAAAAGAGCGATCAGCATGGAGATGACTACAGTGATCACCGTTACCGATATGGCAAACTGTGCCTCGTTCCCGAGAATCTCTCCGAAATTCGCGCTGGAAAATACTTTTTTAAAATTGTCCAGCGCAATAAAATTTTTATCCCAGCTTTTCAGGATGTTAAAGTCCGTAAAGCTGTACCAGAACCCATTCAACATGGGTATAAACAGCAGGCCGGCCAGCAGCACGATGGCGGGCAGGATAAACAGGTATCCCCGCATGGCCTCGCTGAATGCCAGCTTTGAAATCTTTTTCTTTTTATTCATCCGATCTCCTCCCTATAGGCCAAACTTTACAAAATGATAATCATCTGACCATACATTTCTGTGATCCGCTTTAAAGGGACTCGGCTCCCCGGTAAAGTCCGCCGGCCAGACGGCATAGAGCTCGCCGTCCACGTGATGGTGGGGGCCCAGCAGGTTCCGGTTGGAAGAATACAGTTCCCATACGATTTCGTTTTTTCCATACTTCAGATAGTTTGTGATATCACATTCGTATGGCTGCCAAAGAAATTTTTTAACCGGCTTTCCATTGATGCTGAGCTTTGCAACAGCTGCGTTGGGTTTTGGAAAACGGTAGAGGATACGGCTGCCCTGCAGGCTTTGAATCTTTACCCCCAGCGAATCGTCATATTCATGGAGGATCAGATCCTGGCTGATCTTAAGCTTGCCGGAGAAAAAGCAGAAGCCCTGGGATGTGAAATCATCCCCATATACCGACGCAGGCATTTTCACAATCGAGAATTCCGGATCACATATCAGTTCCTTTCTCCAGGAATAGGAAAAGCCATTGCGGTTTATCACTCCAAAATCCCCCAGCAGATAGATATTTTCGATCTCTGTCTCCAATGTCAGCTTGTTCTTCTCCGTCTCCAGCACATTTTCCCCGAACAGTACATCATACACGTTCTGGGGCTGTCTGAAGTCTATTTTCAGTATGATTTCGTTATCCCCTCTGCGGATATAAGGGCGGATGTCATAGGTCCGAAACCCTTTATCCCTCCACCAGCCCTGTTCACTCAGTACCACATCCTTCCCATTGATGCATGCCCTCAGCCGGTCCGTGATCTCGGCAGCCAGATAGAATTCTTTCATGTCCTCCGGTCCGATATCCATCCGGAAGGAAAATAAAAGCTCTGTCTGTACCGGGCGCTTCTCCTGCAGTAAAATGTCCATCAGCCGGATGGTATGGATTTCATCCTGCCACGCACCGCCATCGATCCGGTACCGGCAGCGGTCCAGCGCCATGGCGTTTAGGTCCGCATGCCGGATCTTCCAGCTTCCGCCATTGCTCAGGATTATAGTCTTTGATGAGTCTCTGTCTTTGGGTTTTCGGCTATGGGCTGTCTGATTACCAGCCGAATCTTCTGTCTGAACAGCTGCCGCCCAAACGGCGTCCGGTCTGCGGATAAAGAACACCTTGCTCTCCCTCGCTGCCAACCGCACGCTGAAAGCAGTCTCATCCGCCCGCACCCGGTCTGTATCCAACGGAACTTTACTGTCATCCAGCGGAACATATTCCGTAATCTGCCAGTTACCGCTAAGACGGAACTGGGCGTTCCGCTCCATTCCCGTATCCAGATTCACCACATACAGAATCCGTCCGGTGTCTGTTTTCCTCAGTTGGTAGTGCAGATTGGGGATTTCCTCCCCATTTTCTGTTATAGAAACCGGGAAATCTGCCAGCCCATTCATGTCCTTTTTTAATTCACTGATCCCAACCGGCCGCGCATAATCCCGCAGGTACGAGAGTTGTTCCCGGGCTTTCGGGCTCGTGTATTCCGGGAATTCCCCCATCCGGTAGATACGGCCTTTCTTTTGCGCAAACTGTACCAATAACTCTACAGTTGGCTGATCCATACAGCGCATATCCGGAATGACCACAGCCCGATAACCGCACTCTCCTATATAAAACCGGTCCCCTTCCACTTTACCGTACCGGGCGATCAGTGTCTCATCCCCGTAATGGTGATCGATATGGTAGTCGGCCAGCAGCTGTGAGAGATCCTCGAACTTCTGTCCGAATGAGACGATCTCTCCCTCCTCCTGCCCATCGTACAGCATCCAGCCGCTGTGCATCGGGTGCAGCACCAAAAGCTCCACTTCCACACGGCCCCTTGTCAGCAGCAGGCCCAGCCTGGCAAAATATTCATTAAAGTCTCCATATTCTTCCCACCAGGGCTGCTGGTAAAATTGAGATGCGGGAAAATCCCTCTTTCTGATTCCCCGTATGCTGTAAGCCTCCAGGTGCTGGCACATCCGGTTGACTCCGTTCACATACTGCCACTCGGCGATCCATTTTAATTCTTCCGGGCTGCAGTCCCAGCCCACCATCGCGAACATCTCCGAAAGTACAAACTTCCTGCCCAGCTGGGCCGCAGCACTTCCTGCCTGTTTCGGCGTCAGCGGGGAAGATATCCGTCTCCGCAGCCAGTCAATCCCCGGCACATGCATATATTCATAGGACGGCATGACACCGGCCGTGGCCTGCATCTGCATCAGCAGGGAATCCTCCCGCATCAGATGGCCGGTCAGCTGGCAGTGGTTTTCCTGGCACCAGTCATAGATCGTTTTGCAGAAACCTTCCGTGAACATCCTGGATACGACCTTCCAGAAATCATAGCGGTACGAACCGCAGCCCGGCAGATCCAGGAACAGAGCGGGAAGGTGATCTCTTAGTTCATATCCGTTTGCTTTCTTAAATTCTTCGGGAAGCAGGTAGGAATACGGGATTTTCAGCTTCGAAAACTGCGGTTCATCGGTAAAAAACCCAGGAATTATAGTCCCCAGCTCCGAAGGGAACTCTTTTTTATATTTTTCATGGGTAACCTCCAGAAACTTGCGGATGACATCCGGATTTAATACATCTACATAATAGGGGTTTGATTTCTCACTGACCACATAGACAGTTTCCTGCACTTTCCCCCGGATAAGCTTCCGTTTTTCAGCATTTACCGCTTCATCCCCGGAGCCGCACAGATAGTGCCCGTCAAGAGAGTATATCCCCAGGATGGAAAGATTCCAGTCTATGTCCGCGGGAGTACACTTACACAGCTCCATCCATCTGGTGTGACAGCGGTCTCCCAGTTTCGTAACCTCTCCTCCCGCAAAACCGCTGGGCCAGCCCTCCTCATCATACAGCCACGGGTCCATCCCGCACTTTTTCGCCTCTTCCACGCAGGCACGCACGCAGGCCATCCACTTTTCACCCATATAAGGGGTTTTCAGACCGCCCCTGGCGTGCATAAAGAACCCGCCGATCCCCTTTTCCTTCATCTGCCGTATCTGCCAGATCAGCTCTTCCGGCTCTAACTCGTCATTCCAGGACCAAAAAGGAACACTGCGGTATTCCCCTGCAGGATTTTTCAATTGGGATTCCATCTCCATCATTTGCCGCATCCTCCGCTGCAGACCGCTTCAACCGCCTTTTTCAAAATCCGGCGGTTTTCTGCGGTATCTTCCACAAAATCCGTACTTGCCAGATACTGGTATATTTTCTGCCTGTTCTGTGCCGTCTCAGGTATTCCAAGCTGTCCAAGGGTAACCGGCATATTCATACGTCTCATAAACTCTTTGAACATTGGAATCCGCTCTTCTGTCCGGTTATAACTAAGCTGCAGGATCAGTGATGTACCGACAATCTCCCCGTGAAGATACGACTGCGCCTCTTCCGTAAAGAACATCCGGGCGGCATAATACATCTCATGGGCCAGTGCCGTCTGTCCCAGCGCTTTGGAACTTCCGCTGATGAAACCGGTCAGCACAAAATTAATATATAAGAAATCATGGACTTCCTTTGTCAGCCTGTGATTCTGGATATCTGCGTATATCTTCAGGCAGTTTCGCTCCAGAATACGGTAAATATAGGCAGCCAGCGTATAGGCGGTATCCATCTCCAGGCTGAACGTATTCTCATCTACCTTCGCATGGCCGTTCTGGATCTCGATAAATTTGGCCATGCTGTCCAGCATTCCGGCGGCCGCATATCTGGGAGGCTGCCGGATCATAATCTCTTCATCCACCAGAACCGCGCTCACCTCATAATCATGGTAAAAGTTTCCGCCGGCCGTGCCCAAGGCGGCTCCCTCTTTCGTATACATCACGCTCATAGGCGTGTAGGCCGCGCAGGTAGCCGCAGATGTGGGAATCGTAACGACCGGGGTTTTGGCCAGATGCGCCACAGCCTTCGCCAGATCCATAATACGGCCGCCTCCGGCTCCTGCCACTACCTCAAATCCCTGCTCCCTCACATATTGTGCCAGTGCGGCAGCTGTTTCCCTGTCCGTATAACCGTTATAAGTCCTGAATTCATACTCCAGACGGCTCTCATCCAACTTCTCCCGCAGCGTATCTTCCACGATAGATAGCGCAGTCGGCCCTCCGATGATAAACACCCTGGTTCCATATCTGCCAATCTCCTTACCGGCCAGTTTAAGTGCTCCCGGCATCTGGATATACCGTCCGGCTCCCAGTTTATATGCTGCATCCATTTTTATGTACCCTCTCAGGAACGACGCTTATTAAATCTGTCGTTTCCCTTTATTCTTTGTTTTCTGCCGAAATTTTACTGGATTTTACCGATCTCTTTTAATACGTTCACGGTTACATCCATTTCTTCCTTTGTAGCGGGGGCCAGAGGGCTTCTGGCAGGCCCCAGGTGTATTCCGCTCACCATCTCGATCGCCGGCCGCATGATGGAGTTCGGAAGGATTCTTCCGTTCTGCCCGGTTGTCTTGCAGAACCGGTAGATCGGTACGAACAGCTCTTTTGCCTCCTCGTTCCTACCCTCGGCAAACGCCTGGAAGATCCGGCGGATCTCATGTCCGAAGATATGTGCGCCGCCGCTGACCAGCCCCATGGCTCCCTGCACAATGGTGGGCAGCAGCATAACATCGTCGCCGTTGTAGATAGCAAAATCCGGGTCCACCTTTTCGGTCGCCAGGAAAAAGTCGGTAACCTGCGTGGGATTGATGCCCGCCTCATCTTTGATGCCGATAATGTTGGGAATCTCAGCCAGGCGGGCTACCGTACCGGCTTCCATGTTTACTCCCACAAAGATCGGGATATTGTATAACATGATGTCACAGGTGGTGTTCTTCGCCACTTCTTCGAAATGGTTATAGATACCGTCCTGGGTGGGCTTATTATAGAAGGGGCATACGATCAGGCAGGTCTTGATCCCCAGCCTTTGCGCTTCCTTTGTCAGTGCGATGGTCTCTTTTGTGGAAGCGCAGCCGGTTCCGGCAATGACCGGTTTTCTACCGTCCGCCGCCTTTACTGCTGTCTCCATCAGTTTCACCCGCTCGTCAAAGGTCAGAAGGCTTGCCTCCCCGGTCGTACCTGTCACGATCAGAGAATCGCACAGGTCGTTGTTTACCACATAATCGATCAGTTCCGCATAAGCTTCATAGTTGACATTTTCCTCCTCGTCATAGGGGGTAATCAGCGGAAGTAAAATCTGTCCGTATTTCTCCACAAATTTGTTCATTTTTAATTCTCCTCCATAATAAATTAGTTTTTTATGATAAATCTTGTGAGAGATTTATTTCAATAACGCTTCCCGAATCCTTGTTTTCTCATCATCGGGCAGATATGTAATCGGGCTTCTGCAATATCCTGTTTCCCGGCCCATCACACGCAGCGCATACTTCAGACGGATCGGGAACTGGTTTCCTCCCATACACTGCCAGGTCTGATACAGGGAGTTCTGAATAGCCAGACCCCGCTCATGCTCCTTCTTCTGTGCACATTCCCACATCTGCAGGCACTGTGTGGGGAACAATGAGAGAATCGCGCTGATCGCCCCTGCGGCCCCCAGTTCAAAACAGGAAAAAATCATATCGTCCGTGGCCGCGTACACCCGGCCTTTTTGGTCCGCCGACATGATATCCGCATACAGCGCCTGTATCCCGCCGACACTCTGTTTGATGCCCATCACATAATCCGTGGTATCCAGCAGGCGCTTAAATAACCCCGGTGAAATAGTATTCTGGGGAATCACATTATAAATTATGATGGGAAGCTTTACTTCCCGGGAAATGGTCCGGTAAAACTCATACATCCCCTCTTCATTGGGTACCAGTACATTATAGGCAGGCGGAGTAACCATGACTGCATCTGCCCCGGCTTCTTTTGCCGCCAGGCCGGCCTTAACCGCATCCCTGGTGCAGGTTCTCATGATTCCGCAGACGATGGGCTGTTCTCCGGATATGTAATCTTTTGCAGCCCTTATCAGCGTCCCGTATTCTTCGTCCCGTATCGTAGGGCCCTCTCCGGTGCTGCCCGCCACACTGAGTCCGTCCGCTCCCGCATCCATGCAGGTCTTCATTTCGCTGCGGAGCAGTGTTTCATTAATGGTACCGTCCTCGTCAAACGGAGTTACAATCGGCGGGATGATTCCCTCAAATTTCTTTTCCATAAGACTTCTTTTCTCCTTACCTTTCTTCGTTAATGGAGTATTTCCGTGAAACAGTTTTTCAGAAATATGTGTTTGAAATTTTCACACGTAATATTGTATGATGTCATTTCATGCACCTAGCATATATCGTTTTTCATCTGGTTGTCAATATATTCTTTCCATTTTTTAATTTATTGTTAATTTTTTATAATTTTAGGATATATTTATTGTGATTATCGCTGCAAAACAATATTTTTGCTCCAAATTCCCGTTATTTTGCACAAAGCAGTCATCGTACAATCGTCAAATAGTAGATTTAAAAAGCACTCTTCTTATATGCTTGACAAAATAATATTCCTAGATTATTCTATAGTCATCCATTTATTATTGTATGATGTCGTAATTCATTCAGTATATAGCGATATAACGACGGTTTCCGCCTGCGAACTTTCAGACTGCGTCGAGCCGCGGATAACGGTATCTTCCTTTTTACAAAGTGGTTCCATATGTGTTATACCCATTGGGTTAAGATGTCAGGAAAAACAACAGCAATATTAAATTCATGATCAAAGAGATAAAGGAGAAATTATGAAAACAGAAATGTCACCACTAAAAGTCGGATGCGGTAAATTTTTTCATGGCAGGGGGGCCATTCAATATCTCCCCGGAGAAATCCGCCGCTTGGGAGGAAAAGCACTGATCATCGGAGGCAGGACATCCCTGGAACACTTTTGGGATTGTGCCGGTCCCCTGTTTCAGGCAGACGGCACCCCCTATGTTACACTCACCCACACCGGCTCCTGTACCGCAGACCGGGCAATGGAATTTGTGAATATTGCAAAAGAAAATACCTGTAACGTACTGGTGGCGGTAGGCGGCGGTAAATGTATCGATAACGTAAAATGTGCCTCCGTATTTTCCGGGCTCCCGGTTATCACCGTGCCTGCTTCCATCGCCACCTGCGCGGCCACCTCCATGGTAGCCATCATGTATAATGAAAAAGGACAGCGTTCCCCGGCCGTTAATCTGAAAAAGGAAGTCGACGTCTGTATCGCAGACCATGATTTAATCGCAACCGCGCCCAGGCGCACATTGGCTGCGGGTATTCTGGATTCCATGGCAAAATATCCGGAGTCCCTGCACAAAAAGCAGGTTACCGGCTACCAGAGCTGTGATCTGAAGGAATATATTCAGATCATCAATGCCAAAGCGATCTATGAGTTCCTATCCGGCGAGTATGAAGATCTGTATAGAAATAACGGATCGGCCGGACGCTTTGACGATGCGATCCTGACAAATCTTCTTCACACCTCCATAGTCAGCGGATTCGCAGACGGTTCCGGCCAGCTGGCCGTCGCCCACGCCACCTACGATTTTATCCGGAATTATCACACGTCTAAAGGCAGCGCTTTCCTTCACGGTGAGCTGGTCGCCATCGGGCTTCTCATACAGATGGCCTTCAATCGGTGCCCTGCATCCGAAATAGACCAGATCCGCCGGATCATGCGCGAAATGGACATGCCGCTGACACTAAATGAGATCGGATATGATACCTCAAAGGAGAGCCTGGATTTCTTCACAAAACATCTGGCTGCGGATTCTGATATTACCTCAGAGGCGGAAATCCTCCGGCTGAATAATGCTGTCCTGGAGGCGCTTTGATCCATATGAAATACGTCAAGCAGATCCTCATAATCCTGGGAATCGCCCTTGCCGGAGAACTCCTGCGGGTGCTGATCCCGCTTCCCATACCGGGCAGTATCTATGGACTGGCCATCCTGTTCTTTCTCTTATTCCGTAAAATCCTGAAACCGGAGCAAATACAGGATGTCGGAAAGCTGCTCATCGACCTCATGCCGCTGATGTTCATTCCCGCGGGTGTTGGCCTTATGGAAGACTGGCAGGCGTTTTATCCTCTCCTTCTCCCTGCCTCGTTTATTACTGTTATCTCCACCCTGGCTGTGACAGCCGTCAGCGCGGGGACGACCCGGTTTTTCCGTCACAGAAGGGAGCACAGAACCTTATGAGTTTCTTCCATACTTCCGTTTATTTCAGCCTTTTTCTCAGTATCGCCGCCTATGAGACCGGCTGTATGATCAAGAAAAGATGCCGGACCGCTCTGTGCAATCCACTGCTGATTGCCATCCTCTTAGTGATTTTCTGTCTAAAAGTGTTGGATATGGATTATGAAAACTACGAGGCGGGCAGCCGGTATCTGAGTTATCTGCTGACACCGGCCACCATATGTCTGGCCATTCCTCTTTATGAAAAAATTATGCTGCTGAGAGACAACCTGAAGGCGATTATTGCCGGAGTGTTAAGCGGGGTGGTGACGAACATGCTGATCGTGCTTCTGTTTTCCTCACTTTTCAAACTGAATCATCAGCAATATGTGACTCTGCTTCCGAAATCCATAACCACCGCAATCGGCATCAGTGTCTCTCAGGAACTGGGCGGTATCGTTACCATAACGGCGGTTGTGATTATCCTTACCGGCATCCTTGGCAATATAACCGCAGAATGGGTCTGCAGGCTCTTCGGCATCGACGATCCCATCAGCCAGGGAGTCGGTATCGGTACCGCGTCCCATGTAATCGGAACGGCCAGGGCTATGGAAATGGGTGAAATCCAGGGTGCGGTCAGCAGCCTTTCCCTTGTCCTCACCGGTATCCTGTCCGTATTATTTATCCTGATCTTTTCGGCTGTGTATTGACGCCCGGTGAATTTCGCTTTGGAACATTTTTCACTATAAATCTTTATCAAAATATGCTAGCATACAAGTATGGTTTCAGTTTTGATCAAATATGACATCAGACAGTTCCGCTAGTTTAAACAAAAATCGAGGGAGAGGAATTGCTTATGAAAGAAATAAGGAGGATATCGGTTACCGATACCGTCGTGGAAAGGATCCAGGAACTCATCGATTCCGGTGAATATGAACCCGGTCAAAAGCTCCCGACAGAATCGAACCTTTGTGAAAATCTGAAAGTAAGCCGTACCAGTGTCCGGGAGGCCATGCGTATGCTGCAGGCGCTGGGTTATGTCGATATATTGCCGGGAAAGGGCGCCTATGTGGCGGAATATCAGAAGATACCCAATCATTCCAACTGGTATGATATTGAAAATGCCCGCTTTAACGACTTCATGGAAGTCCGGATGGCCATCGAGACCCTGGCCGTACGTTTATCCGTGGAACGGGCTACCAAGAAGCAGGTAGGCGAACTGGAGAGTATCAACCAGTCGTTTCTGGAGGCAGTAAACAATCATGACGGGCCGCAGATGATTATGCTGGATGAATTATATCACTCCAAAATCATCGAATTCACAGATAATAACTTATTAATCAATATCAACAAGCAGCTGCTGGCCAGCTTCCGCAAATACCGCGGTGATTCCTTTATGAACACCAGCGTGTATGCCAACGCGGTGGAGCCCCACACCAGAATTCTGCAGTGCTTCCAGATCCGCGCTCCTCTGCAGGCGGTGGAGGAGATGAAAAACCATCTGAACATAACTGCAAAAGATATGGAGATTATCCATACGAAATCGGATGAACAGGAAGGGCAGTAATATGCAAAAGTCAGGCAGGAAACCCGTATGGGATGCACCATACGGGTTTCCTGCCTGGAAAATAAATGTTTCCTTTCTGAATTTTATTCTAATATAGTCAAGACTCTGTTATTTTGCCATGCCTGTTAAGAACTCCACGGTTTCCGGATCATAATGAGAAAAGAACGCGCTCTCCTGCTCATCCAGCGCAGCAATCGCTTGTATATCAGAGCTGTCCAGAACGAAATCAAACACATCGAAATTCTGTGCCATCCGTTCCTTATGAACAGACTTTGGAATTACAACAATATTCTTTTGTATCAGATAACGAAGTGCTACCTGCGCCGTTGTTTTCCCATATATGGCGCCGATATCATTCAGGATCGGATTTGTAAAGAAATCCTTCCCGCCTTCCGCAAAGGTCCCCAGGATTCTTGCTGTACGCGGTATTTTTCCATCGTTTCATGCGCTCTGACCTGTTGGTTAAACACATGGGTTTCCATACTTTCCGACAAAACAGGCGGTTTAGTGGGAGCAAGTGCCTGTTTTGCCTATCTTCTTTGGTTAAAGGCTATTTTACAATCCATTGTCCTGATTTTCGGCTGCCAATACGCTCAATTATTCCCTTTTCTCTCAGTTCTTTTATAACTCTTCTTGTCTGTCTATCAGAACGGTCCAATTTTGTGGCTAGTTGTGCCTGTGTTATATGAGGATTCTCTCTTATTGCTGATAATATTATTTTCTCTAAAGAATCATCTATTAGGACATTTAATGGGTCATTTATTAGGACATTTTGATCTTTTAAAAAGTTCTTTTGTCCTAAAGGCGTAAATTTCACCATGATATCTTCTAAATGAAGTGTATATTCCGGCATCGGAACATCGTGTTTTTTACATGCCTCACATATTTTTTCTATCCCACGTCCCCATGTTTCTACATATCCTGCCCGGAAAAATCCATTGGCTATATTCGGATTATAAGGCTGTGAGCGATGGCGCTCCATCAATGTTTCGATCGTCCATCCTACCGGAAATACACAGTCATTACTGATATACACCGCATCCTCATGAATCCGGATCTGTATCGGCACTAATGCTGCATAATTGGAATGAATAATCGCATTATATACTGCCTCCCTGACAGCCGCCTTTGGGAGCGGATACGTCTCGATTCTAGTGACATTGTCATAAGATATGATTGCTTTCATGTACTTCAGGTAAATCAATTCTATAACCCTGTCCGCCTGTATAAATAATGAACCATGAATCTCGTCATGATATCGCAGATCGGAGCCTTCTCCAAAATATCCGATTTTGATATACGCACCTGTAACCCATTTCTCCGGATTGCGGTGAAACAGAAGAATTGCCGCTCGTTTTAACCTGCCCTGTTCAAAAAGACCAAGACTGTCCAAAAGCTGTTCATTGCTCATATTCAGGTCTTCCTCTGTCATACGTCCGCTCCGTAGGGCCTCTCGCCGAAAAATATCAAAACTCTCTTTGTCTAAATCCTCAACAGTAGCACCATCGACTGGAACAGCATCCCATTTATACCCTGTTTTAGACAGTAAAAACTCTGTCAAAGATGCTCCTCTGAGAAGCTGCTTTGTACTGCCGCTGCGATAATGATACTCTCCTTTATAATTTACTGGATAGCTGCTGGGATTCACACAAATTTCAATATAGTCCTTTCCGTCTTGTGTCAACAGATTCACATCCACAATAATGCCAAGGATATCCCTTACTTTATTCGGAATATCTTCAAGCAGCTTTTTGCTGTCTGGCACCCCAATCACAGTACCATCATCAGCAGTTCCAATATATATCTTGCCGCCTTGAGCATTAGCAAAACCACAAATCCACTTTAAATACTCATCACGCCAGGATTCTTTCCATTCTGTGTTTTGGTTTTCTGCCATTCACTTTCCTCCCACCTCAATTTAGAAGTCATAATGCTTTAACACTTTGTGCCTATTTTTGAATTTAAGGATTTCACCTGTTATATCGCTTCCTTCATAGATGAATACATTGAGTCAAATTCGTATCAAAAGCAGAGCGCCCCTTTTTCACGCACTGGGAGAGTTCATCCGCCTGCTCTGGACTGACAAAATAAGCATATAACCAGCACCATACCAGCAACTTATCTATATCCAGATCTTCACGTCCTGTGTCACAATACTTCGTCAAGCATATCCACTTTGTCCCATTATGGTCAGTCAGAATCAAAGTATCCTTCAATTTATCCAGAAAGATTCCCTTCGTTCCAAGCCACGTTTTCTGTGCATCCGCTGTGGAAATATCAACAGCTTTGTTTTCCTCTTTTCCCTTGGTTAAAAATTCATCCAGTATAGTAAATCTGGGGGCATCCTTACAAATCATAAAGCTTTGATTCAAAGTTGGATCAAAATCTCTAACATAAGGTTCCCACGCCCCCTCAAATTTAACATCTTCTTTCTCGGGAAAGTTCCAACGGTCAACCATCTTACAATGATCTGAAATACGAGCCAGCATATTATAATCCATTGATACTTTTTTCCAATCCTTTCAGTCTTTATGCTCTGATGCCTATCGTAGCTGCCGCAGTGCTGATCATGATCTCCAAAGTATTCTTCGGAGAACCCAAGTTCCTTCTGAATGTAATATACAGCGTAGTTGAACATCTTCTTGTCATCCACGTCAAAACTATGAAGAGCGCTTTGGAAAACATAGCGGCCAAAATCTCCATACATTCCCATGCCTTCAAAACGCATGGAGTGTATCAGCCAAAACATCGCTCCGTCGTAATGCTTCTCCAGATAACGTTGGTCTTCTATCTCTGGAATAGGATCTGAATTGTACGGAGGTACGATTTTCTTTCGTTCTATCATACCTGTATATTCCGGATGCTCATAAAGGAATCGCTCAATAATCAGCCGTGCATAATCTCTAAGCAAGATATCCAGATATACTTTTTCCTGTTCAAACACTGTATGATAAACATATTCTGCCAAAGCCTGCATGCCTTCGTCATCCGTCCGCTTACAGCAAGCACCAAACATATCTGATTTACTTTTTTCTCAGTCTATATTCTCGTTGAATGTCCTGACCAATAAGATAGTCTGAAGTCTTCTCGGCTGTTGTTTAAATTCAATAGTAGCATTCCCAGTAGCGGTCAAATTCTCAAAATCCTGCTCAAATTTACTCCCATTTTTAATTCTTTTAAATGTTAATTCTATTTTCTCGCTATACCTTTCCATACCTTTTTATCAAGAATCTATCACTGTACTTTCATCCATTCAATAATCTCTTCAAATCCATTCGCATACAATCTCTGAAAACTCTTCCCATTTGCATCTGACAAAAAATCCAGGAATTCTCCCATATCCTTTCTATAAATCTGTCCTATAATCTGAAGATCTTTTGTAGTTTTTCCGATTGCCTCAAGATCATCAATCACACGCATTCGCTTTTCCAGCTTCTCATACTTTTCTTTCCAGAATCCTATGTACTCCAATTTTGCCTCTGGCCCATCATAAACATCAGGACCAATCTTTATAGGGGCATTGTCTCCATAATAACCCCGCTCTTTTTCACTTAATACAATAAACAGAAGCCTGTCCTTGTAATGCCTGTCTTTTATAATTTCACCCACCTCATACATACAAGGCTGTTTTCTTAAATAAGTGTCACTTATCACTGCTAATACAAAATCGTGATCTTGTATCGTATCCATAAACTCTTTAAAGCTTGCTTTGTACTTAAGTTCGGTATATCTGGAAATCTTTATCTTACCCTGAAGCTTTTCGCAAATTGTTTTTTCTACAATATCAACAATTGGCGCATCGCATTCCGTATAAGAAATAAACAAAGTAGATGGACCTTTCCACTCCTTTTGCTCCATTATCTTCGCATCATTATTTACAAAAATATATTGTGTTCCCTCTGCAAGAACCAAATCATCCGACTGTTCCACTCTAATCACAAAAATATTTCTATCAAAAAGAAGAAAACTTCCATACTGGCATTTGACTTCATGGGACAATTTTCCATATGCAGCTTTCATAATATTCTCTATATTGGATGTGAGATAAAAACCTGTTAATTTATAACTTCCATTATCCTTCTCTGCCCCAATTAAAATGTATCCACCCGCTTTGTTTGCTAGGGCACAAATATATTTTGCTAACTCCCCCGGGCGAGATTCTAATGCTCTGCAAATTACATTATCGAAATTATTATTGCTCAGTACAGCTTCTACTTTGTCCCTGCTTAAGCTCATTCTTCTACAATCCTCTCAATGGTATTCTGTTTAACCCTGTCAGTTTGATAATCTTTCCAAATGTAAGCTTCTTTGGCTCTGATTTACCGTCCTCAACCCACAATTCCCAGTCCCTGGAATAATCCAGGATATCTTGTTCCTCTCTGTAATAAATACGCACTTCCCCACCATCCGAAGGGCGAGCCAGCAAATATATCTCTTTTCCATTCTTTTTTATGATAAATATTGTATCTGATGCCGGATGTATTTCAGATAAATCATAGTCTTCTCTTTGCCTCAGGTACGAAAAAATATTAGTTCTGGAACGCTCTAAGATGGATTTTACGTATTCATAGGTCTCTTGATTATGCTTTGTAGGTCTGTAAAACTGCTCCGCAAAATCATCATCAGTAAATGCTTGATTCAGCGCTTCTTCGGACTCAATCCCATACTGTAACAACACCGCTGGCGTTATCTCACTTCTTACATTTGCTTCCGGTGAACCAACTTGTCCTATTCTTATTATTTCCTCTAAGTTTTTTGCACTAGTAATTGAATATTTATCCATGATATCATCTAATATTTCTGCCTTTCGGATGTTTGAAGTAATCTCTTCATCATCATAGAGATAATGTTTGTTTTTATACAACTCTGGAAAAATCTCTTTCGCTTTATCACTATTATCCGTCATCCAAAGTAACAGTTTCTTAAAATTAGTCCGCACCTTATCATCCTTAGAAGTTCTGTTTGCATTCACATACTGTGATATAGCCGGTACTATATCACAATCTTTTTTCACACGATTATCGGGCATCTTTAAATAAACTTGCTTCATTAGCAGCTCTGCTTTAATATCATAACCCGCACTAACTGCAAGTTCCTTTAAAGTCTCATCCATATCACTATCCAAAAAGATATCATCTTTTATCACAAATATCCCATTTTGGTTCGGAAGAATCGGTCTTTTCGATTTATTGATTAAGTTTTCATAACCTGTTTGAACTATAAATTCTATAAATTCCGCTAGGAATCCTGTCGTATCTTCCATAGATTTACTCATATACAGTGATAAATGTTTCAAATCGGCGCACTCACTAATCTTATCTGCCACACAAGTAAGCGTATATTTTAATGCTTCTTGTAATATTTTTTTTGATATCAAAGGAACTTCCAGCATAAGAGCATTTGTTTTGAAAATATCACTTGCGTATCTGCATATCTTTTGTTGTATATCCAGATTTTCATTATCTTTTTCATAGTAGAAAACCATTAGAAATAAAATTCTACTCCTTATTCCCCCATCTGCTTCCTCTAGTCTGTCTTCAATTAATCTAAGCATTTGTCCATTTTCTACATTTTCTGCCTGAAACCACTCCCGATTCGTAAGATCTGAATCAAGCAACCAGCTTCTGCAATCAGCACCCAATTTATCCAAGATATTTTTATATTCTTCCAAAATATCCTTATCATAATGAAGTTCTGAAACACAATGAAATTTCCCTCTTTGATCTGGAAGGATTCTGATTTTATTTGCAAATATATATTCTTGCAATTTTTTATTTTTCTCGACTAGATCATAGTACCTTAAAAGCCAATCTTGCCAATTATAGTATGGCATCGCTTCCTGCAATTGTTCAATCCCACCATACTCCTGTAATTGTCCTGTCAAATTTTTTAATGTATATCTATTACAGCCACTCCATAAGGAAAAATACCAATCATGAATATTTGCTTTACAAGGAATACGTTCTGGCATTATTGGATAAAGTAATTCCCATATTTCTTCTCGAATTTCCGTGTTGGCATCTGAAATAATATATACCTGTTCTTCCCCTAACCAGTCCTGTAACGCCATCATCTCATTCTTACTGGTTTGTATAATTTCAGTATTTAAAATCGTATCTTTACAATTATTAATAATCGCTTTAATCCATTCTTCATCATACCAATCCTTTTTTTCATAAGTATCGATATGTGTAATGTGATAGATTCCACCCCAACAACGCTTTGCCGCATATGCCAATAGTTTTGTATACAAACCACACGCTTTTTCTATAATCTTACGATTCAGCTCAATTTCATCATCAATTCTATTCTTTGACTTGCAGGACAGATATATGCCATCTCTCGGTTCCGTTGGATTAAAATCACTTGAATTAATTACAACTGGAAACGGAAAATCCTCTGTACCTATTAATGGAAAATCACAGAATAATTTTGGCTGTCCTTTTGCAAATGATATAAAGTTCACTGAATTGTTATTGCTTTCCAACCCTGCAGATATGGTGAGCCCATCTTCGGTCAAATTTAAAATATATATGTTCTTTTTTGTGATTTTAGATTCATACTGGATTTCATGAACTAATGCATTTTCTTCCTGACTAGTATGACTTTGATTGTATCGGAACACCTCTCCTGTTGATTCCAAAAAAATCTCTTCAATATCCTCTATCATAGATAAAACAAATGGTGCAGTTACTCTCAAGTTTTCAATTCCCTGCTTTGCCACTTCTATACCATCTTCATCCAATGCATATTCAAAGATTGTATTATAAGCCTCCCAGTCTGGTACATCCCGCAAAGGTGTACATTCCATAAGCTGCTGTACAGCCGTTTCCATGGCTCTTACAATTTCCTTTTGCTCATGCCCCGTCCGATCCAAAGTAAAATGGAAGTTTGAAAAACTACCTGCCTCTGTTTCCAATATACCAGACAAATCCACAATTTCTGACAACAAATGTGTTGTCAAAAACCCTGTTCCAAATTTTCCACTTGTTCTCTGAACCCCATCATTTCTGTCTTTGGATGAGGATTGATTAATAAGCGACATCACGTTCGTTATGGAAAAAGCCTTTCCATTATGCTTAAATGCAACCTTTTTGTTTCCTTCATCAAAAGCAATTGCAATTTTAACCTTACCAGTGTTATTACATATATCCTTTGCATTCTGACATAATTCCCATACCCACCGTTTTGCACTATTTTCATTATTGCTATAACGTAGTTTCTGAAGCAGCTGCAGAACACGATTGGCCGCTCCTATACGTAATGAATTGCTATCTGCCTGTTCTATATTTTTTTGAAATCTTTCTGTATCCATTGTTTCCCCCGTAAAAACTCTTGAATCAAGTTTCATCACCATTTACATACAACATTTTTCTTTTGTAATAATCATTGATTCCATACATGACCTCTTCCTTAATCTGTCTTAAATATACCATATTTTTTTAATCATTACATCACTTTTGACCGTTACTCTCATAAAATCAAAAAAGACCTGCAAAACACTTTTCTGCAAGTCCATAAATATCAACGCTATACACATTTCAGTCTATCATCTGTGTATGCAGTTCCTTTTTTCCTCATATTTTTAACGCTATATACTCAATATACAATCAAAACCATACTCCATTTTAGGATACCCCAGGTAAATCTCATTATACCTCTCAAGTTTTTCCGGTTATGCAGCCAGTTCCGGCCTGGCATCCCGTTTCTGATCCTGCCGCGCTTCCTCAATACATTCATTATAATGATACGAGTACTCCACTACCGGTTCTATTTTAAAAAGATCCGCTCCGGTTAACTTCTGTATCATTTCCGCCGCGATTTCCGTATTTCCTTTTGTGAGATTCCGTATCGCGCCGCTGACATAATTTTCCCCCGTACGAGAAAAATAAAGAATTATGGATGACATATAAATTCCTCCTTCCCAATCCATCTATGCATTCCTGAGTAATTACGTTTTCATTATAACCGCAAAGGATTTGACCCGGAATCTCCGGTGTGTTAATATCGTATTAAGGAACAAGCAATAAAAAGAGCAGGGAAGCTGGCCCATACAGAAAACCAAACGCTGCGTGTCGGAACTTCCATGCTGAATCCCTGTAAAGAGTTTATGGATCTGTGGTATCAGGTCAGCGACCGGTTCCCTCAGTTTAAGATACAGATCGTTACTTTTGAGGACAATCTCCGCAGATACGCATAGAAGACACACCTTATTTTTATGATATCCATGTGTTTAACCGCTGTGAAGAGACAAACCAGCTTTTATTAAATTTGGAATGTTGGAAGGATTATCCATCCTTCCCTTGTCACTCTTCCCGTGGAATGGAACTACACGATTCCCTATGGATTACTGTATCCTGCAAATAACAAAAACGGCTCAACTGTCGGAGATTCAGGGACATTCTCGGGCAGCTAAGCCGTTTTTTATAATCTTTTTATACCGTTTTCCTATCCTGTTCTCTTATTCCGGATTCTCGTATGCTCCCGAGGAATAAGTCAGCTCGTAACTGTGGCTGTACACCTCGAAAATGATCCCAAACGGATCTTCCACATAACACATCCGGTAAGGCTTGGAGCCCTTATAATAATATCGGATGGGCATCCTCTGTTTCCCTCCGTGTTTGACGATATTCTCCACAAACCCCTCCAGGTCCGGATCCTGTACGGCGAAATGGAACAGGGAGGTTCTCCAGTATTTAAACTCCTTCTCATGAGGTTCGTTCTGCGGGAACTCGAACATTTCAAATCCTATGCCGTCTGAGGTGGACAGGTGCGCAATCCGGAACTTATCCCACCCTTTCCCGAACACATCGTCGCACATGACCCCGATATCCGAGTCATCCCTCTCGATCACCGACGGGGGCATGATCTCATATAATCCCATTACCTCCGTATAAAATTTAACTGCTGCGTCCAGGTCCGGTACAGACAGACCAATGTGTGAAAAAGCCTTAGGGTACATAGTTATCTCTCCTTTATTATTTTTTATAACGGCTTTCGCCGCCAATTTCCTGTCTACGGAGCTTCTTAAGCTCCTTGTTTAAAATGTGTCTGCCGCAGCCAGCGCTCAGTTACTGCCCTTCCTGCGCCCGCTTGATTCCGGTTTTGGCTATTCCCCGTCCAAACGCCCGCCCGATGGGCGTCCTCCACACATCCAGCAATACCGCAAGCAGGATCATCAGACCATTTACCACCTGCTGTATCGCCGTGGAGATTGAATTCAGGTTCAGTACGTTTTGAACGATCAATACAGTTCCCGCACCGATCAGGGTAGCCACTACCTTGCCCTTTCCCCCGGTCATGCTGGTCCCGCCGATCACCGCCGCCGCTATGGCGCTCATCTCCATACCGGGGCCAAAATTCTGGGACCCGGAATTCAGTCTGCAGGCATACAGCACTGCCGCGATCCCTGTGCACAGCCCCGCCAGAGAATAAGTCAGCATCAACGTATGCTTCACATGAATGCCGGACAGCTGTGCCGCTTCCATATTTCCGCCGACAGCATAGATTTTACGTCCGCTGCGGGTGTAGGTAAGGAAGATATGGGCCAGCGCGAAAAATACGACGATATAAATCAGGGTGATCGGAAGCCCGAAAACGGTTGTATAAAAGATCTTTTCCGTATCTGCCGACAGGGACTGCAGGGCGGATCCGTTGTTCATCATGTAGGATACCCCCCGGAACATGCTCTGGGAGGACAGGGTGGCTATAAAGGCGGGGATTTTCAGATAAGATACCAGAAAACCATTGAATGCGCCCATGATGATCCCCACGATTACCAGCAGCAGCGCTCCTGCCCACACGGATAATCCCCAAGACTTTATCATCGTGGCAAACAGCATGGTCTGTAATGCCACCGCGCTGCCGCAGGAGATATCGATTCCTCCTGTCAGGATCACGAAGGTGGCCCCTACCGCCAGGAATGCGGTGACGCAGATCTGCAGTACCAGATTTCTCAGATTGCTCAACACGAGGAAACGTTCCGTACTGATGCAGGCCAGCAGGAAAACGACTAAAAATGCGATAAACGGCCCGATTACCTCTGATTTTAATAATTTTTTCATATTAGGATCTCACTCTCCCGCTCTCTTGACTATTTTGCCGGCCCATGGTAATCTCCATCAGTTCTGTCCGTGTGATCTTTCCCACAGGGATCGTCTCCGTGATTGTCCCACCCCGCACGATTGCCAGCCGGTCGCTCATAGCGATCAGCTCCGGAAAATCCGAACTGATGAGTATCACTGCCTTCCCGGCGGCAGTCAGCCGGTTCATGAGCTGGTATACCTCCACCTTGGCCTGCACATCGATCCCCTGGGTCGGTTCATCCATAAGAAAGATATCCGCCTGTGAAAAGAGCCATCGGGCGATAACTACCTTCTGCTGATTACCGCCGGACAGAAACCGAACTGATTTTTCCATAGCTGTGGGGGTGATTTTCAGCTTATGTACATATTCCCTGCCGCTGTTTCCCTCTTTTTTCAGACTAAGCAGACCGGCCTGCAATAGTTTCTCTAGCTTTACGACAGATATGTTTGGTCCTGCGTTGAAATTCATAAACAGGCCGTCGGATTTCCGGTTCTCCGTGACAAAGGCAATTCCCGCCCGAATAGCGTCCTGCGGCCGCCTGATCCGCACCTTTCTGCCGCCGATCTTAAGGCTTCCCTCCAAAAGAGCGTCTGCCCCGAATATCCCCCGGGCAATCTGCGTCCGGCCGGAACCGATGAGGCCCGCGAATCCCAGCACCTCCCCCCTGTGAAGTTCGAATCCCGCATGGCGCGCTCCCTGCCGGGTAGTCAGATTTTCAGCCCGAAGGATGACTTCATCTGTTGCATTGTGTTCCTTGGGGTAATGGTTTTCGATATCAGAGCCGATCATGATACGCACGATCTCGCTCACACTGATCTCCTGCCGCCCACATTCTCCGGTCACCACACCGTCTTTCAACACTGTCACCCGATCCACCAGGCTCTCCATCTCGTCCAGCCTGTGGGAAATATAGATGATGGCATACCCCTGATCTCTCAGTTTGCGGGTCAGCAGATGCAGGCGCTGGATTTCCGACTGGCCCAACGCCGCCGTCGGCTCATCCATGATCAGCAAAGAAGCATGGATACTGAGGGCCTTCGCGATCTCTACCAGCTGCTGCTGTGCCACCGACAGGTTTTTTACCACCACAGACGGATCGATATCGATATCCAGTCCGTTCAATAATTCTCCGGCTTCTGAACGCATCCGGTTCCAGTCAATCAGCCGGTTCTTTTCCTTATATAATAACCGGCCCAGGAAAATATTTTCCACAACGCTCAGGGTGGGTACCAGGGAAAATTCCTGGAAGATCGTGGCCACTCCCATCTTTCTGGCCGCAATAGGACTTGTAACGTGGACTAATTTTCCCTGGTGATAAATCTCTCCTTCCTCCGGTTCATATACACCGGAAAGACATTTTATCAGTGTGGATTTTCCACTTCCATTTTCCCCGATCAACCCGTGAATTTCTCCCCTGTGAAACTGCATGGATACATCATCCAGCGCTTTTACACCAGGGAATAATTTCGTCAGGTGTTTTACTTCCCAAAGCACTTCGCCGCGTTCACTCATATGATCCTCCCATCGCCGCGGAATTGTCCTGTGTCCAAACGGGCAGTTCCGCCGGCAAACTTTTTCTAATACTCTTTGGAAGGCTGCGGGCTCAGCCGTTCGGGCTGCTGCAGGAATTCCAGTACATTATCTTTGGTGGTGACATAGCCGGGAGTCTGCACCCATCCTCCCTCAAACTTTCCATATAGGATATCCACAGCCGCCTGGCAGGCGTACAGGCCCATCTCATAGGGAACCGTGTTCAGAGTGGAATATCCGTTTCCGTCATAGATCATCTCCAGGAATTCGGTGTCCCCATCGTTGGCAACCAGAGTGATATCTGTACGGTTCAGCATTTTGAGCGCCATATAGGCCCCTTCCGCCTCCTGGTCATTGGCGCAGTAGATCATATTGATCTCCGGATTCGCCTGAACCATATCCATACAGGCCGTGTTTCCGCCGTCTACCGTCCAACTGCCGTTGACCCGGGACACGATCTCATAATCCGGATGGTCCTTGATTCCCTCCTCGAAGCCTCCGCAGCGCTGTCCTGTGTGATAACCGGGAAGTCCTTCGATTATGCCGATCTTCAGTTCCTCTCCCTGGAATTGCTCCGCGATCATCTTCCCCTGATCCAGGTTCCCATTGTACTGGTCATAGCCAACCACTCCGCTCAGCGGCACTTCAAAATCCAGGCTGTCCGAATTCAGGTTAAAAACCGCCACGCCCGCGTCGATCGCTTCCGTGATCACAGGAGCAAGAGCGGCGTCATCGTGTGGATTCAGCAAAATAACATTGACACCCATGGTAATGGCATCCTGCACCATTCCGACCTGAGTATTAATATCACTGCCGCTCATGGGGGCCAGGGTTACCACTTCCGCTCCAAGTTCCTTCGCCGCGGCCTCCACGCCTACGCCCACAGCCTGATAATAAGTATACTCCAGTCCGGCAGGCATAAAAGCGATCTTCGGAACCGTCCCTTCCACATAATTCAGATTATCGACCGGTGCCTGCGAATTCAGCATGGTAGGTTCCGGATATTCATAAATCTTTTTGTATTCAAATCCGCCGGATGCGGCGGCCTGTTCTGCATCCGCCGGGGCTGTTGTCACGGCTGCCGGTTCCGCTGTATCTTCCGCCGGCTCTTTGGCACCCGCCGCATCGGCCGGCTCTTCCTGTCCCTTCCCGGGCGAACCGCACGCGATTAGTCCGAAGCACAAAATCCCCACCAAAATGAAACTCCATATTTTTTTCATACATGCCTCCTGTGTTGCACTCCCTGCGCTTTCCTTCTGCGGAAAAAGGTACACGGTACCTTTTTAGCACGCAGCGCAAAGGGATGTGTGAACTTTTCTTTGTTCTGCCTTACCTCATACCTTTTAACCAGATTTCGTCCGAACTCCCCGGCGTCCCGGGAATGCCCCTGCAAGGATTTTCATTTCGGCTTGTTCCTGTAGTTTCTAGTATAAAAGGGACAAAAGAAAAAGTAAATAACGTACTTTTTTGTAAGTATCCTACAAAAAAATACGTTATTTCAGGGATCACGATGGGATATAAATTTTATTTTTCTCAGCGAATTCTTTTGTGAATTTACACAGATCATCAATAATGGGAATAATGGAACCATATTCTCCCGACACCGAGTATTCCACCTTGACCGGCACCTCGCCCCGGTCGGTCCGGCGCGCGATCATGCCGCTGTTCTCCAGCTCTTTTAACTGGGTCGTCAGCATCTTCTCAGTGATTTCCGGAATCGCCCGCCGCAGCAGGGAAAAACGATTGTCGCCGTGAATGATATGCCAAAGCAGCCGCAGCTTCCATTTACCGCCTATGAGATCAATCGTCAGAAGCAGAGCACATTTGTATTCTGATTTCAGTTCTGCCATCCATTCACCTCTCTTCGGGATATAAACTGCTGACAGATTATATATAACCGTTTGCCTTCTCTTTCTTCATAATAATATAGTCTTCCACCTGGCGCACCGTCTCTTCCAGATGTCTGCGCATCATAATGGACGCCAGCTCGCAGTCATGCTGCCGGATATATTTGATTATCTGCGGATGGTATTCCAGAGCAACCTCAGGGCCTACGATCTTGTGCAGCCGCTCCTGATTGCTCAGCAGGCTTTCCATCAGCATGGTATAAATCTGCTTTACATAAAAATTGCCGGTGCCGTCTGCAATCGCACGATGAAATTCAAAATCATATTTATAGAAATCGTCTGACTCACGGTCACAATTCATAAGCCGTTCATGAACCTGTTCCAGATGCCTGTAATCTTCTTCCCCCGCGAATTTTAAAAACTGCTCCACGTTGGTTGAGTCAAAGTAAACCCGAAAGCGGATAATATCCAGCAGTTCCTCATCCGTGATAATATGCGTGGGAACGGCAATGAGAGCAATCGGGTTGCTCTCCTGCACATAGGTACCGGAACCCTGAATTTTTTTCAGGGTAGACGTAGCGACGAGTTTATCGATAGCCTGGCGCACAGCCACCCTGCTGACGCCCAACTCCTCGCAGAACTTCTGCTCTGTCCAGATCTTATCTCCCTCCTGCCACTCCATATCGCGAATCTTATCGCAGATAAAATCGTAAACCAGTTCTGTTGCATTCATTGTGTAAGCCATGAAAAACCCCTCGCTTATCTATTCTTTGTCCGATTTCTTCCGTCTCAATCTTCTAAATCGATAACTGCGGCACGGACTGGAAAACCGTCCGCCTCCGCGATTCCAACAGGCGCTCCGCTAAAAAACATTACCTCTCCGGGAAGCTGCTCCAGATTAGCCAATGCCTCTACTACCGCCACACCATTTTTCAGAAAAATCTTATGGACTTCCATCGCCTTGTCGGGATTCAGGGAGGGCGCTTCCACTCCCACCATATGAATCCCCAGCTCTACCAGATATTCAGCCAGTTTCTCGGTGATCACCGGGTAATCCGTAAAAAAGCGCTCTTCCCTGAAATACCTGGACCATCCCGTCTTCAATATCACTTTCTTATGCTTTCTGATCTGTTCCTCGTAAGGCCTGACGTCCTCCACCGACATCTCATCGAAGGCTCCCCGGTGGGTGCAGTCCACGATGACTGCATATCCGATATAGTTTCCGATATCCACCTGGTCCAGACAGCATCCGGAATTCAGAAAATGCCTGGGGGCATCCGTATGAGTCCCCGCATGGCTGTTTATAGATGCGATTCCCAAATTATAGTTGTCCTTTGCGACCGTGTGGGACAGCTGATAATCCATAGGCGGCGTCCCCGGGAATACCTGCGTGGTTTTAACCGAAAACGGCAGCGTCAAATCATATATTTTCATAGGAACCTCCTATTCCGCTTGTTTTATTTTATCACAAAAGGCTTTTGCCTGTAACTGCATTTCCAGGAATTTTTTATTTTCCGCCAAACGGCGGTTCACCAGATTTCCGCCTATTCCCACGCAGAGTGCGCCGCTGTCCAGAAATTCACGGACATTCCCAGGGGTAACTCCACCCACAGCCGACATCGGGATGTGCTTTAAGGGTCCTTTCACCGCTTTTATATATCCGGTGCCCAGGATATCGACGGGATAAAGCTTAACAATGTCCGCCCCCGCCCCGTAGGCGGCTGTGATCTCCGAAGGCGTCAGCGCGCCGGGCATGGACAGCATTCCCGCTTCCTTCGCAGCCCGAATGACGGTTGGGTCTGTATTGGGGGAGATGATGAACCTGGCGTTATGCTTTTCGGCCAGCTCCACTTCCCCGGCGCTCAGTACCGTTCCCGCTCCCAGAATGACCTGCTCCGCAAAACGTTCCCGAACCGCATCCAGGCAGTCCAGGGTATTTTGGATACCCGCGCTTCCCGTATGGTCGAAAGTGACCTCCACGCAGGAAATCCCTCCCTCTAACAGCGCGGCCACAGTCTCCACGATATCTTTTCTGTCCACTTCCCGGATAATGGCGATCAGTTTCCTCTCCTGAAAAGTATCAAATAATGGATGTTTCATGGGTCTCCTCTCTTTTTCCGCTTCAGATACGGCCGAATTTTGCCAGCAGTTCTTCTACCGAAGCCCCTTTTAAGATCTCTTCTCTGGTAGCGATCTCCTTATCCGCCTGTTCCCTGGCCCTTTGATAAACTTCCGCCAGTTGTTCATAGGGAACCACAGCCACACCGATTTCGTCGGCCACTACCAGATCACCGGGGCGGACGATCACGCCGCCGCAGACGATGGGTGTGTTAATCTCAATCGGTTCTTTTCTCCCGGAATACGCTGTGTGGGAAGCCCGGGGGCCTACGGATTTCGCGGAAATCGGAAAGCCCAGCATTCTGGACTCGTCCGTGTCACGGCAGCTGCCGTCTATAACCGCGCCGGCCACCCCGGCATTCCTGGCCAGGCCTGACATAAGTCCGCCCCAGATAGATGTCTGCGTCTCACCGAACGCATCGACCACAACCACATCCCCCGGCTTCGCGATCTCAAATACCCCCAGGCAGTCCACGATATCCCCGGCCGTCAGTTTTACCGTGACTGCCGGTCCGATTATTTTCTTTTCTATACTTCTGGGTTTGATATCCGGGCGCATCACATTGTCCCGTTCCATGGCATCTCCCACCACACAGGACAAAGAGAGCACATCCTCCATATCCCGGAAAGGCTTTATCAGTGTTTCATCAATCTGAGGTCTTGGATTTATTATTTTTTTCACTTCATTTCTTCCTTTCTTTTAACGGCGCAGACCCGCCGGAGTGTTTTTTCATTCCCTGTAATACAGATCCTTTCCCGTATATCCCATTTGGCCTGATATCCGGCAGGCGCTGTCCAGCAGGAGGCGCACATGTTCCGCATTTTCCGCCTGCTGAGTGTTCCCCTTAAAGTTTGCTATGCTGACCGCGGCAATCACATTCCCCTCATAATTGCGGATCGGGGCAGCGATGCAATACACTGTGTTTTCCCCCTCGCAGTCGTCGATAGCATATCCTCTCTGCCGGGTCTGAAACAGATCTCTTTTCAGACTCTCTATATCCCGTATGGTATTGGATGTCTGGGGAATGAATTCCCTGTTCTCGTATATCCTCTCCACCTCTGCCACCGGCATGGAAGCCAGAATTGCTTTTCCCAGCCCGGTATTATACATATCCTTGCTGGAGCCCAGCTGAGCGGTAGTGATCACCGCTCCGCCCCCCTCCACTTTATCCAGGTATACAATCTTATCTTTATTTCTGACCGCCAGGAATGCCGTGGCTTTGGTTTCCCGGGACATTTTCTTAAGATACGGTTTCGCCGCTTTTAACAGGTCCGCCCCCTGTATGTAGGCCGCTCCTGCTTCAAAAGCCCTGATTCCCACGGCAAACGCTCTGGTATCCTTGTCCGGCTGCATCAGATATTCCATCTGTACCATGGTATCGAGGATATCATTGGCGCCGGCAAGCGGAATATCCAGTGCCTCGCTTATGGCTTTTGGCGTCACCGGACGCCTGGATCCACTGACATAAGTCAGGATATCCAGCGTCCTCATGGCCGCTTTGTTCAAGGCCCTCCCTCCTCTCTAGAAACTATTCCCGGCATACCACTCGTTGGCTTCCAGATAGTAATCGGCTGTCTCAGCCGTAACCAGATTCACGGAAGTATAGATATTGTTGGGCGCGGTCTTAACTCCGGCTGCCGCATCATCGCTGGTAAGCGCAAGGTTGGTCCCGCCGTATTTGGCCGTGATCAGGGATACCATAGACCAATATCCCATAGATACGTCGTTCTGTACGATGGATGCGGTGATCAGTCCGTCCTTGATCTGGTTTAAAATATCGGAGTTTCTGTCCATGCCCAGCACATCGATCTGTCCTGCCTTGTTCGCTTCCTGTACCGCTGTCGATGCCCCTGCCGCACCTGTGGAATCAGTGCAGACAAACCCGGTGATCTCACTGTGGCTGTTGATGATATCCGTAGCGGCACTGACTGCTGTCACCGTATCAGCTTTGGTATCCCCGTAGGCCACGATCTCGATGCCAGGATACTCGGCGAACGCCGCCTCGAAGCCTGCCTGCCGTTCTTCAAACATGGTATTCCCAGGCAGCGTCATGATTGCTATCTTACCTTCCCCGCCGACTGAATCCGCATACAGCCGGCCGCCGTCATAGCCCATGTCATACTGGGAAGAACCGATATAGCTAAGTCTGTCGCTGGTGGCTACATCACCGCAGAAGGTCACCACATGGATTCCTTTTTCTATCGCGCCGTTGATGCTGGCTTCCAGGGCAGGATCATATCCCCATACGGCTATTCCCGCGGGATTTTTTGCCACCGCGGAATCCAAGGCGCTGACCATGGCACTCATATCATCATCCGTGGGGCCGACCCAGCTTGTCTTCACGCCGAAGAGTTCCCCCGCCTTCTCCCAACCGTATTTGTGGGCGTTAAAATATTCCAGGTTATTCAGGCAGCAGACTGCTATGTACTCATCGGCGGTATCGATCTGGCTTTGCAGGGTGCCGTCACCTGCCACAGCGTCCGAGGCTGTTTCTTTGCTGCCGGAGCATCCTGCCAGCATGGTGGTCAGCATTAACACGGTTAAAATGACAGCTATCATTTTTTTCATAAAATTTCTTCTCCTTTTCTTATACATTTTCCAATTAAATTTACAGGTACCGCTTCTACTGAATAAAATGTCCTACTGTTCTTCTTTCTCCTCCTCCTTATCGTCATGGACTATCAATACTTTTATCTTATCGCGCGCGGCTTTCGTGCGTACAAACTCCAAAGCCCCGACGGACTGATCAAAGGGAAACCGGTGGGATATGCAGCCTGCCGCGTCCACTTTTTTTGCGGCAATCAATCGAAGAGCCGGAGCAAAGGAGTTGGGGCTGGCCAGCATGCCCACTACCGTGATATCTCTGGTAACGATATAGTCCATATCCATCGGAATCTTTTCTTTCCCGGTGATACTCATAGCGCAGATCTTCCCTCCGGGCCTCACCAGCCTCACCGCATCTTCGTATGCGGCGGCATTGCCGGAGGCTTCGAATATGGCGTCCACCGGACCTCCAAGCGCCGTTTCCACCTGCTGTTTCAGATCCTCCTGCCCATGTACGACCAGTTCAATCCCCCAGCCGTTTACTTTCTCACGGTGCAGCTCTTTCCTGGCCACCAGGCAAACCCGGCCCGCTCCCGAACAGTTGGCGATCTGGGCTGCCAGCATACCGATGGAACCATCACCGATCACAGCTACCCGGTCTCCCGGATTCAGTCCGGTTTTTCTGATCCCGTAGAGCGCTGTGGCTGTAGGCTCTGTAACCGCGGCTTCCTCCGGAGTTACCCCTTCCGGCACTTTATACAGATTCTTCCCTTCCGTTTTCAGATATTCCGCCATACTTCCGTCATAGCGGATCACTCCCAGTTCCGTTCTATGGGAGCACAGGTGATACATTCCCCTCAGACAGTTTTCACATTTTCCGCATCCGATACTGATATCTCCGACCACCAGGTCTCCGACATTGAAGCCTGTCACCCTGCTTCCCATGGCCGCCACATAACCCGACCATTCATGCCCGATGGTAATCGGCATATGGGACAGGCCTTCCCGGTAATAGGGCATGCTTCCGTCGTACAGTTCAATATCCGTGGTGCAGATTCCCATGGCTTTTACCCGGACCAGCACCTCATCATCGTTCAATTCCGGTACGGGGACTTCCTTCAGCTCCATCTGCAAAGGAGCGGTAACCCGATAAGCTTTCATTGTTTTCTTCATATTCTTCCTCCAGTAAATGATTTCCGTTATGCAATTACCTTTTTACCCGACTTACGTTTTCCGTTTACGGCGTCGATCAGAATGGCAATGATCAAAATAGCTCCGGTAACAAAATTCTGCCAGTACATATTTACATTGAGCATGTTCAAAGAAGTGGAGATCAGCTGCATAAACACCGCCCCCAGAAATGCTCCCAATACCGTTCCCTGTCCGCCGTTTAAACTGGCTCCTCCGATAATGGCCGCCGTGATGACATTCATTGCGGTGTTATCCCCCAGTGTGACGGAGGCGTTTCCAAAACGGGCAGTGATCAGAACTCCGGCCAGACCGGCGAAAAAGGAGGACAGGCAATACATCAGCATCTTGATCTTTTTCACATGAATCCCATTTAACTGGGAGGCCAGCTCGCTGCTGCCGATGTAATAGGTCTGGCGCATAAACCGGGTATGCCGGACCAGAAGATCCATCACAATCACCAGCGTGATCATGATAATAATCGGATACTGGATTCCCGCAATCTTCCCCTGCCCGATGGCCTTAAACGAGGCCGGCATATTCAGAACCGCCTTTCCCTGGGAGATGACCAGCATCAGTCCTTTCACCACCATCATCATCCCCAGTGTGGTGATAAAGGAATTCAGACCGATCTCCGAGATGAGAAACCCATTCAGTAGCCCGATCGCCAGGGCCAGCAGCAGGGCCGCGAGAATCGCCAGAAAAACCGGTATCCCTTTATTGATCATCATGGCAACCGACACACCGGTAAATGCCATCACCGCGCCCACAGACAGATCAAGACCCGCGATTATCAGCAGCAGCACCATGCCGAGTACTATGATTCCCTCCACGGTCAGGGCCACAAACATCGATATGATATTCGTCCCCGACAGAAAGTGGGGAGAAAAGATGGATATGATCAGTGACAAAGCAATGATGATAATCAATAGAGCCGGTTCCCGGCGGGAAAAAATCTTCTTAATCATTTGCATACTTTATACTCCTCCTTGTTTCTTAATACCGGTTGCGTATTTAATAATATTGTCCTCGCTGAACTCATCTCTCCCGATCAGTCCATTGACTCTGCCGTTATGCATGATCAGGATCTCATCGCTCATACCGATCAGTTCCGGCATTTCCGAAGAAATCATAATGACGCATTTCCCCTGCCGGGCGTATTGTTTGATGATTTGATAAATCTCCGCTTTGGCGCCCACATCCACGCCTCGGGTAGGTTCATCAAAGATGATCACATCCGGATCAATTCCCATCCACATGGCGATCAGTACCTTCTGCTGATTGCCTCCGGAGAGGTTCCCAACCGTCTGCTGTACCGACGGGGTGGCGATGGAATATTTTTCCTTCTGTTCCATTGCATTTTTCTGGATCAGGGATTCCCGCATAAGCCCTTTGGGGGCAAACTTTCTTAACATGGCCGCCACCAGGTTTGTCCTGACCGGCAGGTTCAGATATAGTCCCAGCCCCTTCCGGTCTTCTGTCAGATAGGCAATCTTGTTTGCAATGGCGTCACCCGGGGAATGAATCTGTATCTTTTTCCCATTTATGAGAACCTTGCCCCTGTCCGGTCTGTGCGCTCCGATCACTCCAAGTGCCAATTCTGTCCGGCCTGCGCCGATCAGGCCGCTTATTCCGAGGATCTCACCCTTACGCACACCAAAGGATACATTTTCATAAAGGCCCGGGCAGGTAAGACCTTTCACCTCAAAGTATAAGGGTTCCGTTTTATTAAGCGGTTTGCCGGCTGCTCCATATACGTCTTTGATTTCCCTGCCCACCATCATAGTGACGATCTCATTTTCCGTGGTTTCCGCCACATTCTTTCTTCCTATATACTGTCCGTCCCTCATGACAACCGCACAGTCCGCCAGCTCAAATATTTCGGAGAGCTTATGGGAAATATAGATAAAGGAGACCCCTTCCTTCTTTAACAAGCGCACGGTCTTGAACATCAGTTTTGTCTCCGTCTCTGTTAGCGAGCTGGTGGGCTCATCCAGGATAATGACCCTGGGATTCATGGAGATGGCCTTCAGGATCTCCAGCAGCTGGCAGGTGCCTACGGACAGGTTTTTCACCATTGTTCCCGGATCCACTCCGATGTCAAATTTTTGCAGAAGTTCATTTGTATCCGCGTAGAGCTGCTTCCACCGGATCGCCCCGCTCTTGTTGACAGGCTGTCTGTTCATAAAAATATTCTCAGCCACCGACATATTGCCGACCATAGACAACTCCTGATATACCATTGCGACTCCCCTGGCCATGGCTTCACTGGGCGAATTAAAATCCTGGGGTTCTCCTTCTATATATACGGTTCCGGAATCCGGCTTCACAGCCCCGCATATGATCTTCGTTATGGTGGATTTACCGGCCCCATTCTCGCCCAGCAGGGCAAGGACTTCCCCTCTTTTCAGGCTGAAGCTGACATCACTTACCGCCTTCACTCCGGGATAGGTCTTAACTATGTGTTCCACCCTCAATACTTCATCCAAATTTGATTCCCTCCTGTCCTATTGCGTCATCCGCTTTTCCATTATTCCGATCGCTCCATATCCCGCCACATTTTCCTGATTTTCCTTTTCTGCGAATCGTATGGTTCCCCGGAATCCTTCTCTTTCCCGCAGAAGCACCGCAAATCCTCTGGCGTATGCAGAGTCCCCTCCGATCAGAACCGTACTGTCCTGCGTCATCTCATACACCGGGCTGTGGAACAGCGCCTGCAGGTCTGTCTCTATGACGGCTCCCAACAGATAGTTCGCCCTCTGGCTGCGGGTACACCCGGAGAACAGATCCAGAATCCGTACAGAAAATGCGCATCTGTTCAAACCTTCCCGGGCCGCGGCGGCAGCTCCCGCCCTGAGCCATCTCTCCTCAATCTCCTCCACATATCCGGCCTGCAGCGAAGAAGAGAGGATGGAGGACCTGGTCAGCTCCATCAGGATCTCACCGGCCATTGTGGTGGTACAGCCCTGAATCTCATCCTTTTCATTCACATAGACATATTTCGTATGGGAACCGGGCAAAACCAGAACCACCGGACCTTTTATTTTTTCCCGGCTCAGAAGGCCAAATGTCTCAACCTCCTCTCCCCTCATAATATCCATAGAAGAACAATTCTCAGCTTCCACCTCCGCAACCTGGTTCTGTACCCCGGGAATAAAGAATACCGGATGGAGCATGCTCACCTCGGGGATGTCTTTTTTCACACACAGTCCCGCCAGCTTTTCAGCGCAGACAGGAGCGGTTGCCCTGGGGATCTCGCAAAGTCCTAACTCAGAGCTGATCATTCCGCTCGCTATGATCGTTTCTACTTCCTGTTCGGTGATCCTGCATATACGAAGGGCCGCTTCCAGACATTCGCGGACCGCTGCTGTTAATTTCCGGTTTGTCCCTTCTATTGAAGTAATCCGCACGCCTATCTCTCTTTTTTCCGTATGTATGGCCTTTTTGTCCTGCCAAACAGTTACCCTCGTATTCGTCGTCCCTGTATCAATGGTAACTCTGTACATTCAGTAATTCTCCTTCCATTTTGTAAAATACCTCTCAAATTGGTATTATCTTTCTAGTGATAATTCCTGTTAGCGTTTACCTTTAATTGCATTTTACTCAATTTGTATTATCTTTGCAATTGGAAATATCGCAAAAATTATATGATGATTTTTGTGTATTTTTCTTAATTTTTTTGTTATTTTCTTGACAATTAGCCGTTTTAGCCAATTTTTACTTAAAATTCATATTATCTTTTCGGTGTGATCGGCCTTGACTTTTCATCCCTCATCTTTTAATATTGGTATTATCAATTTGATTTTATTTTGAAAGGAGTGCAGGTATTTTGGCAAAATTTAAGGTCTACATAAGCGACTATGACTATCCGGATATTTCCATTGAGAAGGAAATTCTGGAACCCATAGGCGCAGAAGTTATCGGTTTGAAGTGCAAGACAGGGGAACATCTGGCCGAACAGGCAGCAGATGCCGACGCTATTATCCAGCAGTACGCTAAAATCCCCCGGGCCACGATCGAACGGCTATCCAACTGCAGGATTATCGCCCGTTATGGGATCGGGGTGGATATTCTAGATGTAGCAGCCTGCAAAGAACATGGAATCATCGTAACCAATGTGCCGGACTACTGTATCGATGAGGTGGCGGATCATGCGATCAGCTTTTCCTTCATGCTCATGAGGAACCTTCCTTTTTATGACCGGAAGATTCATCAGGGAAGTTACCGCTGGCAGGACTGGCGCGCTCCGCTACCCAGATTCCGCGGGGCTGTATACGGCCTGATCGGATTTGGCCGCATCGCCCAGAATCTGGCCCGGAAGCTTCTGGCCTTCGGCTTTCGTGTGATTAGTTATGATCCATACGTATCGGTAGAATTCATGGCTACTTATGGAGTTGAGAAGGTCCGCTGTGAAGAGTTATTCCAAAGCTCCACCGTCATCAATGTGCTCTGCCCCTACACCCAGGATACCCATCACATCGCTGGACGGGATACCATCGCGCTGATGAGGCCCGACAGTTATCTCGTAGGGGTGTCACGGGGAAAATGCATCGACAATGCGGCGCTTTATGAGGCTTTGAAAGACCGGCGGATCGTAGCGGCAGCGCTGGATGATCCGGAAGAAGAACCCATGAAGACAGAAGACTGGAAACCGGTCAATCCGTTGTTTTCGCTGGACAATTGCTTTTTTACTCCGCACAGCGCTTACGCCACCAAGGAATCTCTGGAATCCTGCAGGCATGTGGCGGCAGAGAATGTAAAACAGGTGCTCACCGGCAAAAAGCCGCTGAATCCGGTGAAATAGAAGAAAATCCATTAAAAAAGAGGATGTTCAACACTGTGTATGATATGTCCCTGTCAAGTAGATAGGGGGCATATCAATCAGTACATCCTCTTTTTTGTGTTTTCCATTTCAGCTATCGGGCGCATCTCTTTATAGTTCTGCCTCGATATGGCTCCTCCGCAACCGACTAACACAAATGCCAAGGGCATTCCTAAAACCTGCACTATAACCTTCTATAATTTATTAGCAACATCATTTAAAACCTTAAATAGAGCCTTTTCGTATCATTTAAGGGACAGCTATCATCCACTCTATCGCTATATGTTAAAATATTCACCAACTCGAATCGAACTGATATGTGTAAGCCTTTTAAAAATCCTTCATTCAGGTTATAGGTAAAATATCTTTAAAATCAGACTGCTGGCATAGCGGTCTTTTTTAGCATACTCTGTTATTTACCGTATTCGGTATATATTTCTAACAACTTTTCTCTTCTTAATTTTATGATACCTGTAATCGGCAAAAAGCTTCATTTTGCTTCCCTTTTTATCGGCCGCAGACTGAGGTGTACCTCATGGTCGCACATATCATCGGTTGGTAAAATTTACCTAGTTGTCGAAATAAGGGAGGTTGTATGATGCGCCAATACAAATTGCTGCTTCAGGGCTTTCTTATGGACCGGATTCTGTTATACAGATCCGCTAATCAATTCACCCAGGAACAAATGGCTGAATTGCTGCATATTTCTCCTCGTTCTTACTTTGATCTGGAACATGGAAAATATGGTTTATCCGCACTGACATTGATCTTTTTTCTGCTGATTTTATCAAAGACCGATGTATTGAATCTTTTGGATGAATTTCAGAACCTCGTAGATCGTGCGGGAAAAGATGACGTTGCCTGACAATAGACCTGCGGCGCCATTAGAAATGATAAATGAAAGAAGTACAAGTGTTATGGATTTAGGGGAAAAATTATCACACTACAGGCATGCAAAGGGGCTTACCCAATGTGAAGCCGCTGAAATACTGCACGTATCACGCCAATGTCTGGGTAACTGGGAGGCTGGCCGCAGGGAACCATGTATTGCAGCATTCGCCCGTATATGCCGGTTATACGGAATAACGGCTGAACAATTGTTTCCGGATGATCTTAATTACTGACATCAGAAATAATTATAGAATAACTATAGATGCATGAAAATAATATGAGGTGCAGTCCATCGGGTCGTTCCGTTTCGTCGGGACGGCCCCTGTTGATTTACCATTTTTCAAAGACCTACTTCCAGCGCCGTATCCAGCCATTCCATACAGGTACAGTGCCACTGCTCAAACGCATCCTCATATTGACTCTTTAACGATTCATACTCCACTTTTTGCGGCCAGGGCGCACCCCTCCAGAATCCTTCCGAGCAGATCCAGGCGTCCCATATCGTTCTCATCTGCCTGTCCAGACGGCCGCACACTTGTGAGGCTTCCTCCAGCTGCTCTCTGACCAGACGCATTTTCCAATCCGCATAGGCTTCCTCAGCCGGTATCTCTTTGAGTCTGTGGCGTTCCGCTTTTGGCACCGAGCGCATACCCGCGATCAGCGCCTGCTCCTCAGCCTTGATCTGGGCGGCCAGGGCGGGTCCATCGGACATTTTCCTTCTGCGCTCCAGATAGTGCTCATAGCCAAAGGGGTAGTACATCACCGACTGGTCTTCAAAGATCAGCACCGCATCCGCCACCTGCCGGACAAAATACCGGTCATGGGAGACAAAGAGGATCGTCCCGGTATAGGCCCGGAATGCGGACTCCAAAGTCTCCTTCGCCTGAATGTCCATATGATTCGTAGGCTCGTCCAGGATCAGGAAATTCGGACGGCTCTGCAGCAGTTCCGCCAGAACCAGACGGGCCTTTTCACCGCCGGACAGCGCACGCACCTGTTTTTGCGCCTCCCTGCCGCCAAACAGGTAAGCGCCGAGAATGCCCCTGGCCTCCTTCTGGGTCAACGCCGGGAAATAACTGCTGAAATGCTCAAAAACGGTTTGTGTGGATTCAATGGCCGCGCTGTGCTGGTCAAAATAACCCATCGTGATATGGCTGCCCAGAGAGTATTCCCCGTCAAGAGGCGGCAGATAGCCCGCCACGGTCTTCAGGAAAGCAGTCTTACCGGCGCCGTTCGGTCCCAAAAGCGCGATCTTCTGTCCCCGGCGGATCCGCATGGTAATCTCCAGCAGCGGCCGGTCATAGCCGATCTTTAAATGCTCCGAGTCAAAGACCCATTTTCCGCCCGGTACCAGCGGATTGATCTCCCCGGTAAAGATATGGGCGTCATCTTCTGCCGGCTTTTCCACCCGCTCCATCCGCTCCATGCTTTTCTTCTTGGATCTGGCGAAAGATGCCTTGTTCGGTTTATGCTTAAACCGCTCCACCAGCGCTTCCAGCCGGGCCAGTTCCTCCTGCTGCCGCTCATAAGCTTTGCTCTGGATCCGGATTCTTTTCAGCTTTTCCTGCCGGTAGTGGGTATAATTTCCCGGATACCGCGTCAATTTCCCGTCCGAAAGCTCGTAGACCACATCGGCCACCTGGTCCAGAAAGAACCGGTCATGGGACACCATCACCACAGCATTCGGGTAGCTTTTCATATATTCTTCCAGCCACTCCGATGTCTTTGTATCCAGGTGATTCGTAGGCTCATCCAACAGCAGGATATCCGGCTTACAAAGCAGCAGCCGGATCAGCGCGATCTTCGTCTGTTCCCCGCCGGAAAACTGGTTCAGCCTCTTTTTCTTTTGCTCCTTATCAAATCCAAATCCGGTGAACAGGATATCATACTCCCGCTCGTAGTCAAAACGCTCCCGCTCAAAAGTATCCCGGCACGGACAGGAATCCAGGAGTTCTTCCTCTACGGTCCGGTTGTCGTCCTGGTAATTATGCTGGGAAAGCAGCCCTACCGTCAGCTGGCGGGAGCCGCGGATTCCCGGTCCCTCGCGCCTGTCATCCCGGTCCAGGGGCAGCTGCCCGGCGATCAGTCTGAGCAGCGTGGTCTTACCGGCGCCATTCTTTCCCACCACGGCGATCTTCTCCGTGCCGTGGATCTCAAAATCGATGTGGGCAAGGATTGTTTCCCCGCCCAGTGATACGGTTCCATTTGTTATCTGGTATAGCATTGGTCTGCACTCTTTTCTTACCTGCCGTTATTTTCTGCCGTCAAAGTAATTTTCTCAAGTTTTACAGCTGTCCCTGTGGCAGCCACACCTACCATATTTCCTGAGAATGTTATATAATCAAAATCAATTCCAATAATTCCATCTGCTTCCACTTTACATGCACTTTTTTTAAGTTTTTCCTGCGCAGCTCCTTTTGCCATCTCTAACTTCTCTGCAAAAAGTTCGGATTTTTCTCCAAACAGATCAGATATCGATGCGCTGAATTCAGACAAAAATCCTGTACCCAAGACCACGGATCCGCTAATTACAGATATATATTTTGTAATTTTGTACCCTTCCAGATTATATCCTGTTGTCAGGATTAATTGTCTCATATTTTGGTATATATTATCAAATAAAGGAGATTTTTCTTTTGCTTCTAACCTCCACTTATTTTTTATTTCTTCTTTCTGAGCAGGACTTTTTGTCTGCCATTCGTCAATCGATATATTTTTACATATCATTTTGGTACCACAAACATTACAATTTGGCGGGTTATTTGGTGATCTTTCCGCGCTGCCCACGAAACCACACTTCTCACAGAAAAAAAACAATCTTTCTTTTTCATTAAACAATCCCATATCTTAATCTCCTCACTACTATACATTTTCTATTTATATTATGACTGTTTAATTATCTCTACTAAATCACTTTAGAATCTCAAAGCCTAAAGCCTTGATACTGATACATTTATTGTAGCATATCAAGTTTAATTTTACACCACATAATATCCTGCAAATATGAAACAGAAAATGCCTGTTCGATATACTTATCTAAAGAAGCGTCCCTTTCATTGGTAAGCTCTCTCACCTTACCGGTGCCGATGCCACCATGCAGATCAAGAACATGTACGATTGGCTGAATGCTGTCCGGCTCCAAATCGTGCAGACGCACACTCCCGATATCATAAAAGTGTGATTAAATTCCCCCAAACTCCAATAAAAATGTGAGGAGTGAACCTATGGAACGATTTGAAGCTGGACAATGATGTGCTGAACATCCCTCTGTTTATGGCAGACCAGACTGATATCGGAACAATACGAAAAAGTACAGAAAACGAAATTCCAATTGATGAAAAATCACACTGCGAGATAAACATCCTTCTAATAATAGTAAAACCATTTCTAAGAGATCCACACATCTAACTGAAAAATATACCCCGCAATGAAACTACGGGGTATATTCACTATTATTATTTCAATTCTGCTGCCAACGCAGTCTTGGACAAATCAGCATAAAAATCATGATGAATAGTGCGGGAAATAGTGTGCATAACTGCTTCAGGAATTCCTGCCGCCTATTTCTCAGACGTTATTCCGACAAGTACAAATTCACCTTTTTCATCACCTCACCTGCGGCCGCCTCCGGTGTAATCTCCCCTTTTAAGCAGGGCCCGGCCTGTTCCGCTACCGCCTCAAAAATAACACTGTCCATCAGGGTAGGTGTCTTCAGCTTTTCAATGATTTGTTTCAATGCTTCTACCTGCTCCGGGGTAGGTTCCGTGACTTCCAGCGAGATTGCCTCTGAATTTTCACCATCTATCACCATGGAGAAGCTGTTATAATCCGCCGCGCTTAACTGGGCGGACGCGTCAAATGCCTTTCGATTCACCGGGAACCCGTCATACGTCAGCAGTTCCTGAATGTCCTGGGATAACAGCTGTTTTACCACTTCCCTGGCAGCTGCTGCGTCATTGCATTTTGAGCTGACGCCGACAATAGATGCCGGTATAAATATATCCTGAGCCTGGCTTTGCTGTGCCTGCATAGTAAGCTCCGGTATTTTATTTATGAGAGATATCATAAGCCCGTATCCGCCTGCCACATCTGCGATATATCCCAATTCCATCTTTGCCCCGCCTGTGAGGAAGCCAATGGGCGAGATCTCAGGAGTTCGGAACGTGATCTTGTTCGTGTCGGAGGTTACGAAATAATTCGAAGTACCAGACAGGTCTTGTTCACTCAACGCGGCTGTCTGATCCTCATACATCTGTTTTACCAGTTGATAGAACTGCGTCAATACCTCTTCCTTCAGCGTTCCATCCTCATTTAACCAGGCCGGGGAGGCGGAATCGTAAAAATATTTCAGGAACTGTTCCGGGTCCGTCGTATTCCGATCCAGAACCGTACCTTCCGGATTCTCTTCCCGGATTTTATGAAAAGCATCGGCGTATGCCTCAAGATCCGTCAGCCCTTCTACGATATCCTTCGGCCCCTGCACGACAGGGATCAGGAATTTCGTGGGAACAGCACAGATCTTCCCATCCTCCTCGTAGGTCCTGGCAATATTATCAAACAAGGTGCCCTGAGGATAATCCGCATCCAACAGGTCTTTCAAATCCATCAACAGCCCTTTCTGCGCATAAGTTTCGATAGGCATTCCATCCAGGATCAGGATATCCGGGCCTTTACCGGCCATAATCTCCGTGTTCAGGGTACGCAGCGCGTCCGATACGGTAATAGCGTCCTCTCCTGTCATGCCTGCCTGATAGTTGATCTGCATACCAGGATTATCTTTCTGTATCCTGGCAATTGCCTGGCGCAGCCCCTGATTGTCGTACAGACTGTATATCTTTACGATTTGATCCGGTACCGCCGGCGTGTCTGCGGAATAATAATAATGCATCAGATGCGATCCGTTCTCACCGCTGTACGCAGCCAGGAATTCATTATTGGCGATGGGAATCAGATTCAGAAACAGGTAGGTGGGATCTCCCATGGAGGTCAGGCTGCCTTCGCTGATCTGTTCCATCATGGAGCCTCCGAATATATGCCGGTACAGCCCTTGCCTGCCGGCCAGGAATACTCCTTCTCCTTTGTCATCCGCGACCATCAGATACGGGGCCCCCTCCATGAAAAATTGGCTGCTCACCATATTTTGTTCTGTTTCCACCATTTTTTGAAGTGCTTCGTCCACAGGCAGGACAGCTCCCGTCTCCAAAGAAAACATCTCTATACCGGAGTGCGTGACAGCGATGAGCTTATCCCCGGCCAGGCTTATTCTCATAAGGAGATTCTGGGTCTCCCATGTCTGTACAACCTCTCCGGTTTTCACATCCAGCTGATAGACCGTTCCATTGACTCCCGCCGCCAGCAGCCGGTTATCACCGCTGAATATATATTGGATCAAAGGGTCTTTCGGATCGGTCTGCGGGGTAAAGGCGGATACATTTCCTTCGGGGTCCACATATAAGTATTCATTGCCGGAAGAATCCATCGAAACCTGTTCTCCATCCGCTTCTGTGGAAGAAGACGCGATCGCGGTTGCTCCCTCGTCACTTTGCGCACCGTTTTGCATAAATTCCAGAACCATGCTTTGATCGGGACTAATAGCCGCCCGCCACAGTATTTTCCCTGTCACCTGTTCCTCCCACCAGGGAGTTTCCACCTGCTGCCACGTTTTTCCCTGATCCTGTGATTCGAAGATTCCTTTCTCCTCTATGATCATACGGATATTCCCATCCGCCAGCTTCTCTATGGCTTTTATCTGGTTTGGCTTTTCTCCGGCGGCATCCTCCAGGGAGTACTCTTCTTCCACATATCTGCCCATCACGGGATTCTTTCCATCGTCTGCGGTCTTGTTGTCTGTTCCATCCCCGCCTTTTCCACAGCCTGAAGCTGTAATAAGTAATAGACATAGAATCGCAGCCAGGATTCTCTTTGATGCTTTCATAAATACCTCCGTTTTCTTCCGTCTGATACGGATTCATTTTACTATTTTTACTTCTATGAAACCGTACCATACGTTTCTCTAAGGAATCTCTAAGGGGATAGCAGATATACCTTTTCTGGCACCCCTAATGCATTCCTGCGGGCGGGGTCGCAGCATAATTGCTCTAAAAGGTATAAATGTAATTGTATTTTTCCGGATATCTATCGGATTCTGCTTTTTTGGTCTTTTCAATAATATAACACTTTCCGGCGCAGTCAAACACCGACAAATCTTTCCTCTACGGGCATTGTATGTTATCTTATACTTAACAGCATCCCATAACACATGCCCTGCGGGCGGGTTCGCAGCATTCGCTGCTCTGCAATGTATACTTAACAGCATCCCATAATGCATGCCCTGCGGGCGGGTTCGCAGCATTCGCTGCTCTTCAATGCATATTTTAGAGAGACTTTAAAGATAACTATGTTATCTTTCTATATAGTAACCCTACATTCGTAAAATTGAGGAAATTATAATGAGAATACTGATTGTAGAAGATGATAAGAAACTCTGCGGCTCGCTTTGTTTCCAGCTGGAAAAAGAGGGGTTTGCCGTGGACATCTGCCATGACGGGGCCGACGGACTGTGGCTGGCAGGACAGCAGGCCCATGATTTAATCTTATTGGACCGGATGCTCCCCTCGATGAGCGGTACCGAGATTCTGACGGAACTGCGCAAAGAACAAAACATCACGCCGGTCATCATGATTACCGCCCTGGGTGAAGTGCAGGACCGGGTTCACGGCCTGGACGCAGGCGCGGATGACTATATCGTCAAGCCCTTCGCGTTCGAGGAGCTGATGGCCAGAATCCGGAGTATATGCAGGCGCCCCAGGCGCTGGGAGGAAACGGAAGCCCTTATATGCGGGGACCTTTCGTTTTCCCCGGAAGCGAAGACACTGACCGGGCCGCTTAAGTCCTGTTCCCTTTCCCGGCGGGAGTCCGACCTGCTGGAGCTGCTGATGAAAAACGCCGGCCAGATCCTGCCCAGACAGCTGCTCATCGCCCGGGTATGGGGACCGGAAACGGAGATCGAAGATGGGAATCTGGATAACTATATCCATTTTCTCAGGCGTCGCCTCAAAAAAGTGGGAAGCAGCCAGCAGTTAAAAACGATCCGGGGAATCGGTTATCAATTGGAGAAAACAAATGTTTCGTAAACTACAGACCCGTCTGTCCTTCTTTTGTATCGCTGTCACCGCATCGATTCTGGTCGCCATGTCTTTGGGGGCTTTATTGATCTCGGAAAGCGGTATGAGAAAAAATGAATCCGTCACATTCCAAAACCATGTCAGCACCCTGCTCTCCTACCTGCGGGACCAATCGACGATCTCCCACACCTGGGCCGCTACTGCAGAACAGACCAATGACATCTGGCTTTACATTGAGGAAAACGGCATTCCTCTTTTTTTCAATACTTCCAATACATCCCAGCAGAGGCTGGATCTGTATCGGGAGCTCTTAGAGACCGCCTCCGATGATTACCAGTTCGATTTTTCCCAGATGTATGAAATCTCCAGAACCGTCGCCCAGGCAGATTTTACTTATCGGGCAAAAGACCGGCAGGAATATTATGTGGCATTGGGTATGATCCCTAAGGAAAACAGTTATATTGGAGTGCTGATGGTACATCCGTTAAGCACGCTGAAACGCTCGGTCATGACCCAGCGTTTCCTGTTTCTGCTGCTGGATATCATAGCGATTCTATTCCTCTCCGTTTTCGCCTTCGTTTTTACAAAACGTACGATCCGTCCTATTGAGGAAAGCCAGCGCAAGCAGCGGGAATTCGTGGCTGCCGCATCCCATGAACTGCGCTCCCCGTTAGCTGTTATTCTATCCGGCCTTTCCGCTATGAAAAAGGCAGATCCCCGGGAAGCGGCCCAGTTCGCTTTATCGATAGAAACAGAAGGGCTGCGCATGTCCCGTCTGGTGGATGACCTGTTAGCTCTGGCCAATGCGGATTCCGGAAACTGGTCCGTACAAATGGAGGATGTGGAGCTGGATACTCTGCTGCTGGATCTGTATGAGAGATACGAACCCCTGGCCAGACATAAGGATATTACATTTACGATCCTGCTTCCGGAGACCGGTTCCTTCAACTGCGTCTGCGACAGACAGAGGATCGAACAACTCCTGTCCATCTTAATTGACAATGCCCTTACTTATGTGGTCTGTGCGCATGCCCTTCCCCGCATCGAACTGTCTCTTACGCAATCCTTTGACCACCGTCTTCTGATCCGCGTGTCGGACAATGGTCCGGGAATCCCGGATGATAAAAAAGCCAGCGTCTTTGAACGGTTTTACCGCGCTGACCCTGCCCATGAGGACAGGGATCACTTTGGCCTGGGACTTTGTATCGCGGCGGAAATTGCCAGGCTTCATAAAGGGAGCTTAAGTGTCCTCGACACTCCCGGCGGCGGCGCCACTTTTGTTCTCGAGCTTCGGATGTGATTCCGGTGATGTTAATTTTCCGGTAAGCTGTCCTCTGACGAAGGCGGTGGTGAAACACAGGGGCAGCAAAAGCCAGATCATTCTGCTGTCGGTCTGCTGCAGCGTTGCATTCCCCATCCTGATCATGACGATAAACTCCAGAATAACGGTCGTCAGCAGCCACAGGTAAAAACTCCTGAGCGTTTCGGGCCTGCATACTTTCCGCCAGAGCAGATAGCAGATTCCGGTCAGCAGGCTTCCAACCACAACTGCCGCGGCACAGTCGGCATAGACTGCCTGGATTCCTGTCTTCTGCACGTATAAGAAACTTTTCCAGCTCTTTACACTTCTTCGGTACCACTCTCCCCAGAATTCAAAGTCGGACCAGCGGGTGGGAATCATGGATTCCGGAATCTTCAGTTCTATCCCCGACACTTTACCGAATATCAGGGAAATAAGAAGAATCAGGCCCAGGCAGAATACCGCCGCAAAAGGCTGCTTCCGGCAGCGGATCAGTTCAGCTAACCACGGAAGGATCATACTCCCCCCTATCAGAACCAGCAGCAGGCTGATGGCAGCACCGGCCAGATCCGAATACTTTTGCATAGGGACCATCTCGTCATCCAGACCCAGACGCATGGCGAACTCAGAGGCATTCTCATCGGTCTGTTCTTCACCGGCGGCGGCGCTGATCTGATCTGCTGTTATATTCTTATCCGCCTGCAGGACCGCCAGTTTCTCCCCGCCCGCTGATTTTCCCCCGCCCGCCAGTTTCTCCCCGCCTGTCAGGCTCTCTCCTTCTGTCAGAATCCCTTGTACCGTGTATTCAGACTCATCATCTGTCTTGATTTTTTCTCCAATGACCTGAGTACTTCCGAATAAATCCAGAGCCAGATCTTCGGACAGCAGGCAGCCATTTTTCATATCCTCTGTGAGAATATTCGTACCGGCTGTCAGAAGGTTGGAATCCCCGTTTATATACACCAGATCAGCGGTTGTCTCCCGGTTCAGTTCAGGATAGGCCAGAGTACCTTTTCGCTGGCTCCAGGCGGTAAAAAGTACCGGCATTTCCCTTTTATTCTCAGCTTCTCTCAGGTTGTCGATCTCCTGCTGCGTCAGAGGCTTCTCTCTCAGATCAAATACCACCGTCTGCGGCAGAGTTTTCAGACGGCTGGCCGTATCAAGCGTATACGTCAGGCAGATCAGGACGGCTGCCAGCAGAAGGCCGGCCATGATCTGCCGGCCAGCAGCTCTCATGATTTCCTCCGTTCGTGCGTTTTCCTGCACATAAAGGTTGGGTTAAACATTTGTTCAGCCTTCCTCCTTTCGCACGCGGTCGCCTGTACCCACAGGCTTGCTGGAATGGACAAGCACCTCGTTACTTTCCAGGAAAGCACCGCCCACCGCCGCGTATTTATCATTCTTGTCCAATACATCCACATCCACCCGTTCCACCACCATGATATTACCCAATACAGATTCTTTTACTGCAGGCATGTAGAGAAAGTACTTGCCGTTCTCAACTTTCAAAGCCTCGATGGGAACCACCGTCGGATATTTTTCCGTCGTCTGTGTTCCCTTTAACTCAGCTGCTGACGGTAATCTTTCCTTTTGCGGCGGTACATCCAGGGTAATAAGGCTAAGATCCGGGTCCTCTTCGGATACCTCGATCGATTCGATACCGAGTCCGCTTATTGGGTCATTGTGATCTCCGAAATCGAGGGTAACCTCATCTCCCACGGCCAGGTATTTGATCTCCTCCTTAGACGCCGTCGCTTCGAACCGATAGCCGTTGGATGTATCTGTCAGAAGCGCCGCCATGGTAGACGGGGTGATCTGCCCTATGGCTGCCTCCAGCTTTTTCACCACGCCGTCCATGGTGGCTCGAACCATTCCGCCGTCTGCCTTTAGCTGTTCTAATTTCTGAATTCTGCGCGTAATCTCTTTTTGATCCAGATCAGCGATCGCATTGCTGTGGTTGGAGGGCGGCGGGGCTGAAGAGTCCTCTACCTGACGCAGGGCATTTCTCACCCTCTCTTCTTTTTCTGCCACAGCCGCATCATAGGCCTGTTTCCTTGCGGCCGTCTCTTGTTCCAGCGCGCTTATCTCTTCTTGTTTCTGCTCCTGCGTATAGCCCTGACCGGTATCCCCGTCAGGTTCTGTCGTTACCGGCCTGTCACGGACGATTTCCAGCCTGGCCTGCGCGTCTGCCCAGTTGGCCTCCGCCTCCTGAATCTTCCGGTCGGATTCATCCACGGCGCGGTCATAATCTTCTCTGGCCCTCGCTTCTGCCTTTTGCCGCTCCTTCGCCTCCAGGGCATTGGCGCTGTTCGTATCTTTCTGCTGGTACTCAGACTTTTTCAGCTCGTCTCTGGCTTTCTCCAACTGTTCCTCCAGTACTTCCAGGTCCACCTGAAACAGGACATCTCCTTCCTTTACCATATCCCCCTCCTTTACCTGCACACTGCTCACCCTCTGGTCAGGCAGGGTAAACACCGCCTGCTCGTATTTCGGTGTCAGAGTCCCGTTCAGGCTGGTGTCATGTTTCAGGGACATGGGTCTTAACGCTTCCGTCTTGATCTTTGCCAGTGTCAAAGCATCAGCGGCACCGGATAACAGTGTGCACAGGACCATCAGTAACAAAAAGGCCGCCAGATACCTCAACGCTTTTTTCTGTATGGAGTTTTCACCGTTATGCCCCCATTTGATATGCCATAGTGATAGAGATTGTCTTTTCATCCGCTATTGACTCCTTTTCCTGTTCTTTTACCGCCGGCACAGCAATTCTCTTTTTATTCTTTTACCGCCGACGCCGCAATTCCCTGCTCCAGATATTCCCCACCCGCGAAAAATACCAGCAGGGAAGGAATCAGGGTAATAACCGAGGCCACAAATGCCATCCCCGCCTCCTCCAGCCCGATATTGGGCAGATATAACGACAGCGGCCACAGGCTCTTGTCCTTCAGAAAAACTAAGGGCTGTTCGATCAGATTCCAGTATTCCAAAAATCCCAGTACCATCGCAGAGACGATTCCGGAAGACCCCAGCGGGACACCGATCTTCCGGAATATGACCCACGTTCCGGCGCCGTCTACCCTGGCCGATTCCAGGATCGATTCCGGTATACTCTCGAAAAACCGATACATCAGAAATACCGGAAACGTGGAAAATACAGCGGGCAGGATAATAGCGGCATGGGTATCCAGCAAATGCAGCCGGTCCAGCGTAAGATAATTAGACAACATGGTAACCTGAAACGGCATCAGCATCAGGATCACATAGAGCTGAAATAATATCCTTTTCCCCGGGATGCGCAGCCTGGCGAATCCCCAGGCCGCCGGCACTCCTGCCGCTAACTGGCCGGCCAAAATAAACACCGTTAATTTCACTGAGTTCCAGAACATCACAAAAAATTCAGGTGAGTCCAGCAGCAATTCCACATAGGACCGAAGCGTGGGATACATCGGCAGCAGCCCAAAGGATGCGAATCCATTTTTGTTCTGCATAACCGGTGCCAGATAACCGGCCACTTCCTGATTTCCCATCAAAGAACCATCGATCAGAAAATACATAGGGATACAGATCACCCCCGCCAGCAGACATAACAGCAGCCATAGCAGCACTTTTTTCATCTGTTTTTTCATCTGCTTTTTCATCTGATTTTTTCCTCCTGATCCCAGAATTTTTCCAACAGCCGGATTCCCAGGAATATGATCATACTGACCACGACCGCAGCAGCGGATAATTTGTCCAGTGATAATTCCCGGAACCAGTTGTTAAACAGATGCTGAAGCAGATACATACTCTCATCCGGATAATCCCCCGCCACCAGATAGGCCTCACGGAACACTTTAAAGGAGTTCAAGAAGGCCAGCACACTGATCGTACACAGAACCGCCCGCAGATTTGGCAGTGTGATATACCGGAATTTCTTCCACCATCCGGCCCCGTCCACAGCAGCCGCTTCATACAGGGATCTGGGTATGGAGGTCAGTCCCGCGGTCCAGAGCACGATATTGTACCCCAGATTCTTCCATATATAGCTGCCCACCAGAATTACAAAAGCCGTGCTTTCATTCATCCAGTCGGTCCCGGGTATCCCAAACTGTGCCAGAATTCCATTCAGCAAACCCTGTTTGTCAAATACCACCCGCCAGAACAGTACGATGGAAGCCACCGGGATCGCCATGGGTATTAAGTAGGCGTGTTTCAGCCTGCTTTTATTCCCAAAGCTCTCCGTCAGAATCACCGCTATGATAAGGGACAGCAGCAATAACAGCGGGATGCAGATCAGTACGAATTTTAAGGTATTCGAGGAAGCCAGCAAAAAGGCGGATGTCTGAAATACGGTTTGGTAGTTTTGGAGCCCGACAAAATTCTCACCGATTACATCTGCAAAAGACCGCCGGATTACATCCAGAAAAGGGACGATCAAAAATGTACTCACTCCCAGGAGGCTGGGCAGCAGAAATAATACGCCGTCATATCGTTTTCTAAGTCTCATCTTTTTGTTCAACCTTCGGACCTCCCATCTGAAACAAAGGATAACAGGGTTGTCTCTAACTTTTCTCTAAATAACGGCGGCTTACGTTATATTGAAAATAAGCCTGCAGTAAAAACAGGAATGAGAACGGGGCCTCCTGCCCCTCTCTCATTCCTGATCTTTGAAAATAACTATTTCATAAATTTAGTAAATAGATCGATCCATGGTTCGTATATTTTACAGTTGCAGAACAGGAAAGAATCCGTCAGCTCATTGATTTCCTCTTCTGATAATTCCGCGAATAATTGTGCGAACCTCAGGGTCAGCTGATCCCCAAGAGTCTCTCTCATATTTCTGATTAATATTTCCCTTGTTTCGGAAAGTCCCAGAACAAAGTCCCCGTCTTCATATGCCCCAAAGACATCTGACAATTCCCAGGCATCGCCAAGCGGCATCGAGCGGTCGGTATGGTACTTATCTTTTAACGGCTGAATCTTTCTCAAGAATCTGCACCAGGCCGATTCTTCGTCGAGATAAATGGGACCGCGCAGGGACAGGTCTTTGAAGTTCCAGTAGCACCAGGAATGGCCGCGTTCTTCGAACACTGTCAGATAGTCCGCCAGGGACTGCCGCTTTCCATCCAGGTCGCCTAACCGTCTGGTTCCGAATTCACCGACCCAGCAGGGGATTTGATGTTTCTGCATAAACCAGTCCCTTTTGTCCATGTCGGACTCCATCTTATGAATATCTATGTATTCCCCGTTGATCCTGCCCGGATAATCGGCAGGAGTCACTGCCGCGTCGCAGTAATAATGATTCGAATATACGGTGTTGTCATCAAATGGGGCTTCCAAGTCTTCAAAATCCTGAGCCCAGGTGTTTCCTTCTATAAATATGATATGATCCCGGTCAACGGTCCGGATTTCTGCTGTCACCTTTCGGTATATTTCATTTAACACTTTTACTTCGAATGGGCCGTCCGCAACCGGTTCATTCATAATATCATAACCGGCCACCCAGCTTTCCTTACAGTACCGCCTGGCGATCTCTTTCCACAGCGCATAGTATCGGTCCTGGCACAGCGCGTCATAATAGATATTGACCTGCTCCGCGAAAATATTATCGCAATGCCAGTCCCCGCTTTGGCACCCCTGAACGGCATGCAGATCGATGACTGCGTAAATCTCGTATTTTCTGCAGTATCCAAGGATCCTGTCGATCAGCTGAAACCCCTCTTCCAGATAGTGGTATGGGTCCGCATCCGATTCAAAGTATCGGTAATTCAGCGGAATCCGCAATGAATTACACCCTAATCCCTTTAGAAAGGCGATATCGTCCTCGGTCACCCATTTATTATTTAACCCGCGGAAAAAGTAATCCGTCTTTTTTTCACCCGCGTATAATCTCATGGCTCTTCGCAGACGATGTTCCGTTCCGGGAGTGCCGAACATGTTTGGTTCAATCAAGGCCAGATTTCCCAGATTAAATCCTCTCAGCACTATTTTTTCACCATTGTCCCCGATCATATCCGTTCCCTTAACACTCAGCATAAGAAATCTCCTGCCCTATCCGGTCCGTCTTTGCCTTCCCGTCCGCCATACAGATCCTGATCCATGTTTTCGCCACTTCTTTGATCTCCTTTTTTGCCTCGGTCATTATATCAATGGTGTGTGTCACAGGGCCCTTTTCCTGTATCAGCCTGCATGCGCTCCGCATATAAGTATAGCGGATTTGGGTTCCGATATTTACTTTATTGATTCCCAGCCGGATCGCTTTTTTCACATCCTCTTCCGGGATTCCTGTTCCGCCGTGCAGGACCAGCGGGACCGCTATCGCTTCTTTCATTTCCTCCAGTCTTTTGAAATTTATTTCCGGTTTTCCGTCATAGAATCCGTGGGCCGTACCGATCCCGATGGCGAGAGAGTCGACCCCCGTCTCCTGAACCAGTCTGAGCGCGTCGTCCACCCTGGCCAGGAAATCGTCCCCTTCATATGCGGCTTCATAGTCCCGGCCTTTGATCCTGCCGATCTCGCCTTCGACGAATACACCCCGGGGATGCGCGTACTCTACCACTCTTTTGACTGCAGCTATATTGGTCTCCAGATCTTGGTCGGACGCATCAATCATCACGGAAGGATAACCGTTGTCTATGGCGGCCATGCATAGTTCCGCCGTTTTCGCATGATCCAGATGGTGGATGATGGGGGACGCCGCTTTTTTCATCTGCACTGTCCCCACCGCTCCTAATATCTCCGGGCTTATGGTATGTACCGTCTTAGGGATGGATGCAAACATGATCGGCGCATGCAGCTCCATCGCCGCTTCGATCACCGCCATCTGATCCCACAAATCCGTGTAATTAAACATAGGTACCGCGTATCCGCCCTGATCCGCATCTTTTAAAAGCTTTCGTAATGTATCACCATTGTATATGTCCATAGTTTCCTCCCTTTCGCGCGTTTCTACGCATATCGGTTTATTTCAGACCGGGTCGGCCGTCAGTCCCGGAATATATCTGCAGGCTTCTTTCAGAATCTCAACCACCTCCGCATGGATACCGACACAGTGATGGATATAAGGTCCGTAGATCAGTTTCCGCTCCCACTTGCCCCAGTCATCCACTTCGATCCACAGATAGGAGCCGACTGTTTTCGGCCCCTGTGTCCCTTTCGCGCTGCCGAGGAACAGGGAATATTCTCCATTACTGCCGTCAAACCGGATGATACTGAGATCACCGCCTTTTAATTCCCATTCCCCCACAGCGGGGCAAAGGCGGTTGTAGTGATGATTCAGAACTAATCCATTTGGATCTTTTGCCAGGCTTTTGGCGAACACCCCGCAGTGCCAGAGAAGTTCCGCATTTGGATTCTCCGGGTGGCGCATGGTCAGATCGGCCAAGAAGATCTGGGTGGAACAGCGGGCTGCCGCCATAGCCAAAACAGCGCTCACCGCTCCGTGGATATCCGATTCACAGATAAATGGAAAACCGTCGTCACAGACCTCGCTCAGAACAAAGCATGGTGCCACGCCGATGGTCTCAATCATCGGTCCCCAGCACATCGCCACAGCGGCGGAGAGATTTTCTTCCAGCGCCCATTGCTCCACCGTCAGCTTTAGAGCAGCGATCTTAAGGATCTGCCCCTCATCCGCACATTGATTCTGAAATCCGTGTTTGATCTCTTGCGCATAGTTATGAACATCCTCTTCCCGTTCCTTCAGGCATCTGTCGAATTTTTGTTTTAAATCGGTTAATGTTATGGGAAGGACCTCAATCCCGAATTTTTCCAACAATTCCATCTCATTGGATTTCACCGACGCAAACGGCGCGGGCCTGGTGCCGATCTGGCCGATCCGCAGGCTTCGGAATGCTTTGACTGCGCTTGTCACTCCCAGGAACTTGCGGAATCCTTCATCAAATACCGGATCTTCTATATCACAGTTTTCTATGTAGCTAAATTCTACCCCATACATTTTCAGATTCTTGGATGTCGCGAACAATCCACACTGGCTGTCCCGATACCGGTAGTAATCATCCGGATTAATATAGTCCTTCGGGCCCCACAAAAGAACCGGCCGGCCGACCTTTTTACACAATCTGGCCGCGGATTCCTCGCTGCCAAAATTACAGTGGGGTATAAAAACCGCGTCTACCTCCTGCTGGATAAACAGCTTCGCCGCCAGATCCGCATCCTCCACAGAATACAAAAGTCCGTCATCCGTGAGTTCATCCAGGGTAACCCATTCCACATCATATTGTTTTATAAATTCAAAGATCAATTTCTTATAGCGGACCGCCTCGTAAAGATTAAACGGTTTATGTGACCATGCTGCCCGCCTGACCGGCGCGAAACCGATCCTTAGCTTATTTAGTTTTGTAAAACATTCCAACATCCTTCTTTACCTCCATCCATATTTTTGGAACATTTTCTGCATAGTCCGATATCCAGAAGCGGTATCCTCTTCCATACAGCTGCTGACAGCCTCGATCGATAAGTATTCGCAGCCTGTTCTGTCCACCGCGTCTTTGAGTAACTCATACAGGCCGGCCGGACTGGATTCTTGAGGATACCGGCGTCTGTCAGGATCAGCAATGTGCAGATAACGGATGCTCCTGCTCAGTCCGTCAGTAAACACAGCCGAAGTTTCGCCGCTTTTTGCCATATGGTACAGGTCGCAGACCAATCCGGTATTTTCCTGATTTACCGAGCTGATTATTTCATATGCTTCGGACATGGTGTTGATAAAATTCGTTTCTTCCTTATTCAGACTCTCCAAAAGCACAAAGGCATCTGGCAGTTCTTCCGCAAAAATCCGGATGGAAAAACACAGTTGGGCCTTTGCCGTTTCCCGGCTTTCTTTGTCGTCCAGCTGCCTTGACCTGGGACTGCCGATACCCAGGAAACGGATATTCAGCCGCTTTACTTTTGCACACAGGGATTGGGCATATTCCTTTATCTTTTTTTCGCTGTATCCGCTGCCGCACAGCTTAATATCCGGCGGCACCGCGGCATGTATACCGATACAGGGCAGACGCATCTGCTGCAGCCGGTCCGCTACGCATTCCACGTCATAAAGCGGCAGTCCGGCCAACTCTGCTCCTGCCAGATCCACAAAATCAAAGCCTGCTTTCTTTACAGCTGTCAGTCCGCTGAGCGCGGTGCAGCATCCGAGCTTAATCATACAGTATCTTTTTCAGCCTTGCGATTCCGCTCTCAAGACTGTATAAGACGGGTTTCCCAATGCCGCCCAGCTTCGGTATAAGAATCGACATACTGGCCTGGGCCAGGACGATCACGTCATGCTCCCCATGTGTTTCGTTAATATGGTTTAACACCATTTCATTGTGTTTTGCGGGATTCTTCTCTTCCGACAGGACCTGAAACGCTCCCTCGATCAGGTATGGAGTTACCGAAACCTCTTTTCCTATTTTTTCAGCGCAATGTGCGATAAGCCTGCAGCTTGGTGCCAATGTGGTGGCTACCGTCCCATATACCGCGATCCTGGAGCCATTGCACACGGCAGCCTCTGCCATCGGTTCGTCGATCTTTAAGGCCGGTATGCCGGCAGACTTGACCGCTTCATCGAAAGCTTCCCCGACAGAGGAGCAGGCATTTAACACCACATCCGCCTGCATTTGCTCCGCTGCCTGCACATACAGGCACATCCGGTTGATGATGGAATCATAGATCCCATTATGATCGATCACGTCCTGAAGGAAGCGTTCGTCTATAATATTGTGAATATCCGCATCGGGGATCTTTGCCCGTATCTGCTGGTCGATGATTTCCCTAACGGCCAGACTTGTATGTATCACTGCTATTTTTTTCTGCATAATTTTCTCCTTATATTCTAATGATCCGTCAGTGCTTCCACTACATTCCTCAATGTATCGTTACTTCCTACATTTCCTGGAAATATCACATATGCCATCCCCGGATACCTGCTGCCTTCCCCAAGCCTCCAGACCGGTACCCCCTCCGCCGCCTGTCCCAGAATCCTGGCTTCGGTTACCCGATAGGCTTTCACCGCGATCTCACTGGAAGTAATCCCTCCTTTTACGACCACAAACCTGGGGTTCACACGAATTCGTGCTGCGATACCGGTCACTGAATCTGCGATTCGGCTGGTGATAGCCAGCTCCTCTTCGGCACCGCCCTTGTTCCAGTCCAGCCGTTCCCGTTTTGTATAGATAACCGCCGTCACGCCGGAGGCCATCGCAGATTCCGCCGCTTCCACCACCCTCTGGGCCTCCTGCGCAAGCCTGGCTGGCTCAAGCGCCGTATGCTGATTGAATTCTATGAATCTAAGCCCCGCTTTACTTTTCATCAATGTGTTTAACTGTTCCGTTGTCTTTTTTACATGTGACCCCACAATCACCAGACCGCCGTTTAGGTTCGATTTTTCAACGAGCCTCCCGGCTTCCATCAACGGGACAGAACTTATGCCTCCGGCTATCTTCGGCCACGACGACGCCGTGCGGGCGATAAAATTCATCCCTTTTTTCAGCATCTGGTAGTAACAGACGGCAAACACCTTAAGATCCATATCTGTGGCGGCGTTAACAATCACTTTGGGATACCTGCGCTCAGAAAGCACAGCGTTTATCCCCTCAAAATCCAGGTTGCGGAGCATCTCCAATGAAATGCTGCCGACCTGATCTGCTGTCACATTCCCTTTGGTCTTTTCCTCGATCCACTTTTTTAAATCTGAATTCTTATATCCAAAGGCTTTGTCCTGGCCAAACTCTGATTCGCCAACCGGGATAAGCCTCCCCTCATCCAGCAGATAATGGATGTCGTTTATCGTATAGCGCCTGCCCTCGTGAAAATAGGGAATCAGCAATTCTTTCCTGTCAGCCTGAGATAGCCCTGCTGCCAGCACCTGTGTTTCCTGTGGGTAATGTCCCCGCAGTGTGGAATCCCCTCTGCTGATCAGTTCAAACCTGCGGCCCGTTACTCCGGAAGCCCAGACCAGATTCTCCACGATTTCCCTCTGCACGGCTGCCGTCCTTGCACCCGTCATACTTCTGGAATTCGTCATGATATAGAACATGTTTTGGGGGGGTTGAAAAGCTTTCAGCAGGCTTTCCCGGTTCCAGCCGGTATAGACATTGATGTCATGGACCGTCTGTCCTCCTGTGGGATCGTCGTCGATTACGGCCAGCAGGCGGTCGTTTTCCATTAAGAGCTGATGTAACAGACTGTTTACCTTTTCTTCCTCGTCTTTTGGATATTTATACTTTAAAAAGCTTAGCAATACGTCCTGATCTTCTCCCATTATGCTTCTCCGATCCTGTTATAAAGTTCTTTAAATCCTTCCCGCAGTTTCAGATAGGACTGATATTCTTCTAAAAGTCCTTCCGCGTTTTCAGCCGGATATCTGCGCCCGCACCGGTAGATCTGCCCCAGCTCCTTAAGATTCTGCTTTCCCGCTCCCACAGCTCCCAGCAGTGCGGCTCCGCAGCACGCCGCCTGTACACAGGCCGGTACTTCTATGTCCGCTCCCTGTATTCTGCTTTTCTGCTTCATGATAAATTCAGAATTTGCCAATCCGCCGACTACCCGCACTTGGTCGAAGCTCTGATGGAACAGACGCTGATACCCTTCGACCTGCTTTTTTAACTCAAAACAGATTCCATTGATTACAGCCCTGATCAGATCTCCCTGCCGGTGGCTGTCGTCCATCCCCCACAGACAGGCCCTCCACTGGTTATTTTCAACCGATCCCCGCAGAAATGGCAGAAAATATACCTTATCCCCCTGCCTGGCATTATGTTCGGCCTCCTCCGCCATCCAGTCATATTCCGATTTCCCGGAGCTTAAGGCCCTGTATCTGCCCCCCTCTCCTATGGTATTCAGATACCATTCGACCGCCGCCCCGCAGGATTGGTTCGATGTGATAACCCGGTACAGCTTAGGCCCGCAGTGAGGATAAAAGGAATAGAACTTTTCCAAGGCTTCCCCATTCAGCAGCGGTTCCTCAACCGCCGCCATCGATACTTCCGCCGTACCCATCGAATCCAGCACAACGCCGGGCTCAAATATATTTACCGCGACTGCCGCGCAGGCGTGGTCATGTCCGCCCGCAGAAACAGGCATCCCTCCTGTCAAGCCGGTCTGCTCCGCCGCTTCCTGCGTCACTCCTCCCACAAAAGTTCCGCCCGGTAATACTTCCGGGAACAGCTCCCCTTTCATTCCCGCGGCGCCCAATATTTCTTCCGACCACTGCAGTTTTCCTATATCGAATGCCATCGTCCTGGAAGCGATCGAATAATCGGTCGCATAGTTTCCGGTAAGCTTATACAGTACCCAATCCTCAACCGACAGCCAGTGGCATGCCTCTGCGTATACTTCGGGAAAATGTCTCTTAATCCACAGCAGTTTACAGATCCCATACTTATCCGAAGGCGTCTGTCCCGTAATCGAATAAATCCTGTCCTTCCCCAATTTCTGCTTCAGCTCTTCTATTTCCTGCTTTGCACGCGGGTCATACCAGGCTATAAAGTTAGTCAGCGGATGTCCGCCGGCATCCGTCAGCACCCCTGATTCCCCCAGCGATGAGATGCCCGCCGAAACGATTTCTGACGCCCCGGTCTCTTTCACGACTTTTTGGATACAACGGCACAGGACTCTCCACAATTCTATTGGTTCAAATTCACTCCATCCCTCGATCGGGTGAATAATAGGCGTTGGCTCACTCCAAAATGCGGCCATGCTTGCGTCCGCCGTAAATAAGGCGGCCTTCACATTCGTGGTACCCATGTCGATACCCAGATAGTATTCCAATCCCATCCCTCCCAGCTACATATTAAGCGCCTTTTTGAATTTATTGATATAAGACCGGCTGACCGGAATCTCTTCTTTCCGGTCCGTCAGTGTAATATTAAAGGTCGAATTAAACATCGGCGCTATACTTTTGATATGATTCGTATTAATCAGGAAACTGCGGTGGCATCTGATCCAGCCCGCCCCCTTTAATTTGCCTTCCCAGTAATTCAGATTATTTTTTAATTTGAACTCTTCCTCCTTTGTATACAGAAAGACTTCCCGGTCCAGTGCCATAATGTAATAGGCATCATCTGAATCTATCACGTAATACTTCTTATCCTTCATTCCCGTCAGCTTCGAGATCGATGTGTCGATCTCTAATTCCGGCAGGGATTCCCTGTATTTTTCTTCTTCCCGGACCAGTCTTTCCAGCTTGGCAAGGGTACGGGCGACCCTTGCATGGGTTACCGGTTTCAGGATATAGTCCGCCGTATTCACACTGAAGGAATTCATCACATATTTGTCATATGCCGTCACAAAGACGATTTTTATATTCGGGTCGATATTAAATACACGGCCGGCGACTTCCAGTCCGCTTAAAATAGGCATGGAGATATCCACGAACATGACATCCACGTCCGTATTATCTTCCACATAATTCAGTACACGCATCGGATCTGTGGATTTATATATAATGTCGATATTCTCAAATTGGTTCAGTATATAGGTCAGATTATCCAGGATCAACTGTTCATCATCAATCAGGATCACTTTTAGCTTATTCATATCGGATGGCCCCCTTTGGTATGGTAAATTGTACCTCTGTACCGTTATTTGGTGAGCTTATGATGACCAGCTGCTGGTTATAATACATGGACAGCCGTTTTTTCACATTGCTGATCCCGATGGAGGAACCGGCCTGCTTCCCGGAATGCAGTATTTCTTCCAGCCGCTCCTCATCCATTCCCTTGCCGTCATCCTTTATACAGACCGCGAGATATCCGTCTGTTTCCCGGATTCTGATTTCTATATTCAGTTTTTTTATTCCTGTGATTCCATGTTTCACACAGTTTTCCACAATCGGTTCGATCAAAAGCGGCAGAATCAGATCGTTTTCATCCGCCTCCATCTGGATTTCATATTGGATCATATCGGCAAACCGTACTTTCTCGATGGCCAGATAGGCTTCCACCAGATCGATCTCTTTGTAGATCGGTATGCCATCCTGCAGGTCTTCCGTGTACAGTCTGCCCCGCAGGTATTCACTGAAATTGCTCAGCATTTCATATGCCTGAAGCGGCTGTTGCAGACACAGCGGCATAATCGTGCTCAGGGTATTGAAAATAAAATGCGGGTCCATCTGTGCCTGGAGAAAATCTAACCTTGCCCTCGTCTTTTCCTGTATGGACGTATGCAGTAAAATCAGGGACTGTATTTTTTGCAGCAGATCCGCCTGAACAAAAGGTTCCGTCATAATGTCATTGACACTGCGCAGTAATTCCTGGTCCACGTACCGGTATTTATCCCGGCAGATAATCAGAATCGGCAGCTGCTCCAGCGAATATTTTTCACGGATGGATTCACAGAACCGGTTGACATGGGCGCTGATGAATATGGTACCGATGATCACAACGCCGATATTGCCGGAAGTCTTAATATAGTTCAGCGCTTCCTTCTCCGTATAAAAACATTTCAGCACATAATCTTCAAACATCAGATAAGAACGGATTCTCTCGATCTGCTCTGCGTCTGTGCTGATCAGTATAATCTTCTTTCTGTTTTCCGCCTCAGCGGGCCCGGCCTGGTTCCTGGCTTCTCCCTCAACCATTGGGTTCCCGCAGCCTTCCAATTTATAATTGACGGCAAAGCGGACGGACGGCCCATTTTGACGGATGTGTGCCGTAAATGAATTCGTATGATTCCGAATATGGTTTTTCGCAAGGATCAGTCCGATTTCTTCGTCATTCATCAAAAGCTGGGTGTCGCGGGGTGAGGTCAGTATCCGCCTCATCTTTTTTGCGGCTTTTTTACGGCTCTGATTCAGATCGCCTGCCAGCTCGATGAGGATATCCCCTTTTTTATTTTTTTGAAATAAAATCCCAATCGTTTCCATTTCCAGAATCCCGCAGAAGGCCAGCAGAAAGGTTTGGTTTGCCTGGATCAGCAGATACGGATCTCCGGTTACATAATCGTTTTCTGTAATCTCCCCCCAGTCCGTATTTATCTTAAGGGTGCCGGCCTGTTTTTTCACCAGAGATATGGCGGCATGAAAAACTGATACCAGATTCGCGTTAATTTTATTGGCATAAGGTACCTGGGTGGAAAGATAATGGTAATTCCTTAGATTATACAGGTAATCCTGCATTTTATTGATTTCCCGCAGCATCCGGTCCAGGATGTATTTTTCTTTTTCCGAAGCATCTGGAGGCACTTCTTCGGCAAGCGTCTGCTGATAACAGGAAAGGTTATTGATCGGGTTCAGGCAATTGCTTATGATTAGCTGCGTCATATTGTCCTTATGCTTCGATAGCTCCATCAGCTTCCGGTTCACCTCTCCCCCAGCCAGATACCCGGTCCGGTGATATTGGAAAAAACACAGGAACAGGCAGACGACATAGATCAAAACGGCAGCCGGGAGTATATCTTTATAGATATCATAGCCTGCCGATAGTGTTAAATATTTATATCGGGAGCAGACGACGAGAAGGATACTGGGAATAAGATAAAAAATCAATAAAATGTAGTTTACAAAATCTGTTTTTATTTCTTTTTCTATACTATAAAGCAAGGCTGCCGTTATCATAAATACGATTTCCAGGATACATAAGAAACTCGTTATGCGTGTACCGGGATATAGAAAATTAAATGGAAGCAATAACAGGAGGTATCCTGCCCCGGCCCCTTCATTGATAAGCCTGAATCGTTTGAAACGGCGGAACCGAAACTGATTCAGCAGCGCCTGATTAATCGAATTCAGCAGCAGCAACAGACACAGCCCCTGGCTCACTCTCCAGACCACCGCCTGGGCAGCAGACGCATAGAATACTAATTCATAGTCCCAGATACTGATCACCAGCCCTGCCGCATACCAGAAAATCTTCGAATAGCTTAAGAAGTCGGCCTCCTCATAGGATATGAAAAACAAAAATATGCAGGATAATCCAAACGCATACAGGGCGACAGCCATGATTACCCGTCTTATCGTAATCAGAAAAATATGCTGCGTGGACAAAAGATTCGAATAGATATAGAGCGTCTCATGAAACCGTTTGGTCTGGCACAGTACGATAAATATAATCAACAGCGCCGATGCCACCGCAGCGATTAAAGTCCCCAGGTAATTAGCTGTCTTTCTGCCCATATGCGTCCACCCCCTGATTATTTGATTAATTTAACGAAGCAAATTGTTTATCCAGATCCGCGCAGTAAGCGTCCACATCAAAGCTTCCGTTCATGGCATGGCTCTGCAGCGTTTCGAACACGATGTCCTGATACTCGGAAGTAAATCCGTTCACACCCGACATCACATATAACTGATCCCCCTCGTATGCGGTAATATCATTCAGGGCGTCCAGCGTTTCAATATCAATATTACATCCCGTAATGCCGTGGGCATTCACAGCATAATATTCCGCTGATTCCTGGGAGCACATAAATTGGAAGAAATCTTTCGCCACAGCCAGCATATCCGCATCCTGGGAGTTATAGACGCAGAAACTGTTGCCTGGCTTCAGTTCCATAATTGCTCCGGAAGGGTCTTCCGACGTAGGAAGCGCGAATGCGCCCAGCTGTGCGTCCGGATTGATCCCTAATACGCCGTCGATGGTCCAGGAACCGCAGATCGCGATAGCCGCTTCCCCGGTAGCCACCTCATTCATAGCGTCGTTCCATTTTGTTCCATAGGGATCACTGCCCCAGTAATCCTGGTTGCTCATAAACATGTTCATGGCATCCTTAAATGCCTGGTCATCCGAGAATTTGCTGCTCAGGTTCATCTTATTGGTGAACCAGTCCTTATCCTTTGCCACGCAGGCCACATCCGTGTAGATATCGCTGTATCTTCTCATACACCACACTTCTGAAAAACCGACTGCGATGGGTGTTACCCCATTGTCCTTTAGTGTCTCACATACCTGTTTAAATTCCGATATTGTGGCAGGCACTTTCAGATCATATTTTTCGAACACTTCTTTATTGTAGAAAGCACAGAATCCATTGGCGTCCAGAGGGACTCCCACCTGTTTGCCCTCCCGCTGTCCTTCTACCAGCAGGTCTGCATCAAAATTCTCAAGCCCATCCACATCACTTACGTCCGCCAGGTGTCCGGCCATCTGGAATTCCGTCAGGTATACCGGTTCCAGGTCAAAGATCATGGGCGCGTCCCCGGAAGCCACTTTTGTTTTCAGCACGGTCATATAGTTATCCGTCGTCTGCAGCTCCACATTAATTTTTACATTGGGATGTTTCTGCTGGTATGTATCCACAAGATACTGTACCCAAGCCTGTTTCCCCTCCTCGCGCAGGTGGTGGAGCCAGGTAAAAGAGATTTCCTTATCGGTAATTTGGTTCTCACTGCCTGCGTCTGCGGCCGGTTCCCCGCTCTTGTCATCTGCGGCCGGAACTGCCTCTTCCGCCTTTTCCTGGGCCGCAGGCTCAGAAGCGTCCGTCCCTTTGCTCTGGCATCCGGCCAATGGAAGCGACATCACTATCATAGCTGTTAAGGCTAGTAACCCACATAATCTTTTTCGAATCATACTTTTCTCCTTTTCTATTCCTTTTCTCGATTCCTTTATTTTACAGTTTTGCTGTTATCCTGCCCAGAGAGATTCCGATCAGGTTTTCACAGCTCCGGAAGATATCCCTTCCACCAGATACCGCTGCATAGCCACAAAAAAGATTAAAACCGGAATCATGCAGATAATGGATGCCGCAAAAGCCATACCATAATCCGACACATGTTCCCCGAAGAAATAATACTGTTTGACGGTCAGCGTTCTGATCTCATCCTTCTGCAATAAAATAACTGCAATATTAAAATCATTCCAAAGCCACATGACATGCAGGGCGGCCACGGTTGCCGCTATGGGTTTCAACAGCGGGAATACGATGATAAAAAATGCCCGGTAAGGCCCGCACCCATCGATCAGCGCCGCTTCTTCCATATCCACCGGAACCGATTTGACGAACCCGACGAACAGGAAGGTCGCATAGGCGATACTGTATCCGGTCAGCATGATGATCATTCCTGTCAGCGAATTCAGAAGATTTAATCCTTTGAATATTTTATACACTGCAATCATGATGATCTGAAACGGGATCATCAGGGAGGATAAATATACTTTATCCATGAATTTTAAGAAGGGGTTGTTTTTGCCATTCCTAGCGATCGTATAGCCGCCCATGGCGGAGAACAGGACAATCATGGCCACCGATGGAAAGGTCACAATCACGCTGTTGAGCAATGATCTGGCAAAATTACTTTTCTTCATTCCTTCTATATAGTTTTCGATGTTCAGCGATTTTGGCAGGGCCATAATCGAATCCGCGATTTCCAACGGTGTCTTAAAGGAAGTAATGACAGCCAGGTAGATCGGGAACAAAAAAACTGCAGTGACCAATAACAGGCCAATCACGACGGGCATTTTCCCAATCAGTCTTTTTGAATGTCTCCGGTAACGTTTCAAAGCTCTACCTCCTTCCTTCTGAAGAACGATGCTACAAGATTTCCAATCAGAATCAGGAATACAGCGAACAGCAAGGCGATTGCCTGCCCGTAACCGGCTTTGTTGTAAGTATACAGATTTTCAAATATGTAGATAGACATTGTCTTCGACGCCCCTCCCGGTCCGCCTCTGGTGGCCGACAGCGTCATGGCGAACTCCCGCAGCCAGGAGGTCAGCGATAACGTCACACAAACGGAAAAGGCGGGCGCCAAAAGCGGCAGCGTCACTTTCCGGAACCGCTGGAATACAGTTGCCCCATCGATCTTTGCCGCTTCTACCAGTTCTACCGGTATATTTTTAATACCGGATAAATAGATCAGCATATTGATCCCGCAAGTGTTCCAAAGGCCCATGATTACGATAGCCGGAATTACCCAATCCGGATTGCCCAGTAAGCTTTTAATCTGGAATAGCTGCGAAAATACCTCTTTATATATAAAATTCCAGATAAATGCCGTAAGGATCGAACTAAAGCATACCGGCATAAAAAATATGACGCGGACAATATTACTGAGTTTCCCTGTTTTCTGGTTCACCAGCAGCGCGGTTCCCAGCGCTATCACATTATTCCCGATTGTCCCCAGGACCGCAAACTTTATGGAGTTGATCATCGGATCGATCAGCCGCTGATCACGGAATACACTGATAAAATTCTTAAATCCTACATAATTGTAATCCGTCGTGATTCCGTTCCAATCCGTAAATGCAATATGTATTCCGTTGAAAAGCGGTATCAGTACGGAAAACGAAAACATAAGAAACCCCGGCAGAAGAAATACATATTGTGACGTCTTTTTTCCATTTATCATTTTTCTATTACGTTTCATTATAATCCTCCGGAATACATAATTCCAACGCCATACGTTTCTTCCAGATATTTCCATTCATGTCTATCTGGAGTTTATAATGTCATACACAGCTTCTCACAGCAATCACCCCCATAACCTTTTTGAGTTACTTCTTAACCATTTTGTATCGGGTTATGGGTTTATTATAGGAACTGCAAAAGGAGTTGTAAATTTTTCCAGGATACAATACATTTTTCCCCACAACTTCAGCACATATGCACTACGAGCTACATACTCCTCCGTATGTTTCAATGCTTTATTTATAATAAACACGGTTTAATCCGAAATAATTTTGACAGATATTTTTTCATACAAAGAACCCCGGGGATACAGACCGTCCCGGGGTTCTCTTTCTGAATCAGCTTCAATTTTTCTTTCTATCATTCTACTATTTTTCCAGCGTTTCGATTTCCTTCCTCATACTGCCGGATGTGTTCCCTCTCAAGCGACATCATCCGTTCTACCTTTGGAGCGGAGCCGCCCCCCTGAAAATCGCAGTTCAGCCAGACATCCGTCAGATATTTCGCCAGTTCCTCCCCGATCACACGCTCACCCATGCACAGGATCTGTGCGTTATTGCTCTTGCGGGACCGTTCGGCGGAAAATGGGTCATGACATACCGCCGCCCGGATTCCCGGAACTTTGTTGGCACACATGGCCATACCGATCCCGGTTCCGCACAGAAGGATCCCTCTCTCGAAGCGGCCGGCCGCGACCGCGTCAGCCACAGCATAGGCGATATCCGGATAGAGCACCTTCTCCCCCTGAGCCGCTCCGAAATCTTCCACCTCTATCTCCTGTCTGCGCAGATGCTCCATCAGGATCATTTTCAGATGATATGCCGCCTCATCACATCCAATCGCCAGCTTCATGTTATCCCCCCTGAATCTAAAAGCTCCACAATTCCGTCCGCCATAGCCGACAGCAGCAGGCAGCAGGATACCGCCCCCGCGTCCGGCACGCCTCTGGAACGCTCGCCCAGACGGCTGGAACGCCCGTATCTGGCGATCATCTCCACGGTAGAATCCCGGCCCAGCTCAGCCGCTTTCTTCATAAGCCCGAGAGCTTCGCGAAAGGATAAATTTCCTTTCACGGAAGACCGAAGGCTTTCCACCGCCGGATACAGGGTATCCACTAAGGTCTTATCGCCCGTTCTGGCGTCGATGATGTCAAATAATTCCTCCATCCCTTTGGAGAGCATCCGGCTGAAACACTCCAGGTCAATCCTGCATTCCCCGGAACCGGCATCAAATATGGAATTCTTACCGGTATCGGCTTCCCCTGCCGCATCTGCCATGGCACTCAGCAGAGTACCATAGATGGGTCCCATGGAGCCCCCGATCTCATTGAACAGAACTCCTCCCAGATATTCCAGACCTTCTGTAAAGCTATAGTCCTGTTCCCGGTATCTCTCCTGGAATAAAGTGAAGCCTTTATTCATATTCATTCCATGGTCGCCATCCCCGATCAGCCCGTCCACTTCGCCCAGGTACTCTTTATTTTCCTGAATCACCCTTACCATTCCGGTCAGGATTCTTTTTCCGCTGCGATTGTCAAACGTATCCACATTTCCACTCCCTATTTGTTATAATCCTTCGCTTTGTCTTAATGCTTCTCATCATCTGTATTCTGCTTGTATTTTCAATCCTGTTATGTCATGCTGTACTTTTCGAAGATGCCTTTCCCATCGACATCCAATTCATCCCTGCAGCGCCGTCTGCTTCAATCCCACACTGACCGCTGGATAACCGATTAATTCCTTTAATTCTTCGTCCAGTTTCATCACGGTTAAGGTGGCGCCCATCATATCCAGGGATGTAAAATAATTTCCCACATATGCTTTGTGTACCCGATACCCCTCCTTCTTCAACCTGGCCTCTATCTCGTCGTACAGCACATATAATTCCATGACCGGGGTCGCCCCCAGCCCCGAGACCAGTACCGCCAGCTCGTCGCCCGGTACAAAAGGTCCGTCCGGAATGACCACATCCAGCATCCGCTGTGCCATCCGGTCCGCGCTCTCTAACGGACAGACCTCGATCCCCGGTTCTCCGTGGTGTCCGATTCCGACTTCCATCGTCCCCTCCCGGATCTCGAAATTCGGATGCCCCACAGCCGGCAGAGTACAGGGAGTCAGACCGATCCCGATACTCCTGGTGTGGTCGACCGCCTTGCGGGCCGCGGCCGCGACCTCGTCCAGGCTGCCTCCCATAGCCGCTTTCGCGCCTGCAGCCTTCCACATGAGCACTTCTCCCGCGACCCCTCTTCGCTTTTCCCGCTGATCCGCAGGCGCCGAAGCTGCATCGTCATTTGCCGCCACGGTCCGAACCTCGATTCCCTCCCGTCGGGCCATCTTAACAGCCATTTTCACGTTCATATTGTCGCCGGAATAATTTCCGTACAGGCAGACGACGCCCCGGCCCTGGTCCGCTTCCCGGAACGCATCCAGAAACGCGGATGCCGTGGGAGACGTACAGATCTCTCCCACTGCGGCCGCATCACACAGGTTTTCGCCCACATAACCGATAAATGCGGGCTTATGTCCTGAACCGCCGCCGGTCACGACTCCCACCTTTCCAGGTTTAATATTTTTGGCTTTCACTACCCTGGGGTTCGAAGTCTTCTCAACCAAATCGCCATGGGCCTTCAAAAATCCTCTCAGCATATCATCGACGATTTCGTCCGGATTCTTCATAATTCTCTGCATCTATGTACCATCCTTTCCGGTCAGCTTCCCTCTGTCAAAAGCTCCACATCCACATTCAGCATCCGGCAGATCATCTCAAGCTCATCCACATGGTCCCCATAAACCGCATGACAGTGGTTTGCGTCGAATTTCTCCAGGAAAATGCTGTGGTCAAAGGGCAGTCTGGCAAACACATGGGGCCACTCTTTTGTGGTTTCCGCCATTTTCTCCTCCGGCAGTTCCACGAAATCCGCCGTCATAAGTGTCATCCGATAGCGGCCCTGCGTCCGGTTCAGTCTGGCCAGCGTGGCCTTCCCCGCTTTCGTCATACAGTTTACATGACAGCCGCCGCCCGCATAGATGGGAAGGCAGGGATACAAGGTCACATGCTTCAGATTATCGGCCGGATCGTCCGAGGCCCCTGCGTACCAGGTGGACTGGGAACCGCAGTTGCAGAACACCATCACATCATTTTCTTTATCATAGTGCCTCACATCCATGAAAATCACCGGATCGCCTGTGAGCAATTTCAGAATCTGCATGGTGAGCGCGGCGTCGGAATCCGCCTCGCAGGCGTAGACCACCGGCTCTTTTTCGCCGTCCCAGTCATAGGGATCGTTCATAAATGCCGCGCTGATACATTCCGTGCAGTAGTGCCGGCTCATCTCATAATGGCATTTCACACCGACGAAATCATAGGCTTCTTTGTGAACAATCTTTTTCAGTGCCTCATAATGCCGGATCTGTGTTTTCAGTTTTTCCGGCGTCAATCTGTTTTGGTCATACTCGATCGCTTTCACATGGCTGCCCAGCCAGTCAAATGCCTTATCCACCTGCTCCTCCGGGATCTCCTCCGCCACCCGTAGAATCTCTGACTGATCCATATGATCCACATCCACACCGAACTGCTTCTGCCAGTCCTGCATACTAACGGTGGCGCTGTACATTCCCAGGCTTCTGCCGCCGATCAGTCCGTATTTCTGCCCATTTAAGCGGTTCACTACCATCGCGCATCTGGCAAAAGTCAGATACTTCTGAAGTACCTCCGGTTCTGATACATCGCCGGCCGCCCGGAAATGATCAATTCCCAGATGATGCAGCGCGCCGCCGCTGGCCAGCATGGCCACCATCCCGGGCCAGTCCGGATTCAGGTTCGCCGCCAACAGAAAAGGTCCCCTGCCGTTTTGGGCAGCAATTACGGAAAAATTTGGGAAGCTGAATACCCCATAGGAAAAAATCGTTCCATCCACACCCTGCCGTGCCAGCTTTTCCGCTTCTTCTTTCGCTGTTTTCACTGAATTGACCAGTCGTGCCGCCCGGATCACCTCCACCTCACCGCTTTCCTCCAGCGCGTTTGCGATGGCATCCAGCTGGGCCTGCACGATCTCTTTCAGGTCTTCATGTACCTCGGGCTCTCCGTCGGAGAATCCCAGGATTCCTATTTTAGGTTTTAAGTTCAATACGACTACCTCCTTCTATTTTAATGCACCCGGTTCCTTCAGCGAAATACCAATCTGTATTTTTACCGCTTCTGTCCCAGATAGACACCCGATGATTCTCATAATCCCTTAATATACCCATCTGGTCCAACATAGGATTTCCTTAACTCCCCATAGCAACACTCTCCTTTCACCTTACTTCCAGTTCCATTTTATTTCATATATGAAATATATTTTATTATATATGATATTATACTCCTGTTTCCAAACAAGGTCAATATTTCATATAAAAATTTTATATTTCATATATGATATAATAATTATCTTTCGCAAATTAAAAATCGTATATCAAATCACCGTAACTTCAACTTGCTACATTCCATCGTTATGGTATAATAAAAATCATGAGATATAGGGAAATAAATGTAAGGAGACAATCTGATGAATGAATCAAATATATATCCGCCGGCTGTGGACCGGGCCATTCAGATTCTGGATTACATGGCGCAAAACCATGAACCACAGACAATAAAGAATCTCTCTTCGATACTGGGTATCCCGAATGCGTCCCTCTTCCGTATCGTAAAATGTCTGACCGATCATAATTACCTGCGTCTGGAATCTGAACAGCCTGACCGCTATGTGTTGGGCTATAAGCTCTACTGTCTTGCCCAGACCGCTTATGACGGTTCCCCTTTGGGAAGAATCGCCATGCCCCACATGAAAAAATTGGCGGAACAGACCCAGCAGGCGGCCCAGTTATGCGTTCTGCAAAGCGGAACCATTATCACGATCGAACAAGTGATTCCCAGTAATGCAACCATTACCATAATCGCAAAATTAGGTGAGAAAATACCTGTCAACCTCAGCGCCAGCGGGAAAATCCTGTTTTCCTTACTGCCGGAGGCCAAACAAAAGGCTCTCATCCCGACAGTCACAAAATCACTGAAAAAGAGCACGGCAAAGACTGTCTGTGAGATTAATCCTCTGCTGGAAGAAATACGTGCCACCCGGGACCGGGGCTATGGTACAGACATCGAATGTTATGCCACCGGGATCGGCTGTATCGCCGTCCCACTTTTTGATTATACCAGTAATCCGGTTGCCGCATTGAATCTGACAGGTCCCATAGACCGCTATACCGACCCCGACAGTGCCCGCTTACTGCTGTCTAATCTGATCACCGCATGTCAAAAGATCTCATCCGCGCTGGGTTATTCACAAGCTGGAGACTCTTACTATCAGATATTAAAATAGGTTTCCTGGCCTAGTTTGGCTTTGCTATGGGGGGAAACAAATAAGTACAAAACAACTGCTGCAAAACCAAATCATAATAGTTTTGCAGCAGTTATCTGCCTCTAAGCTAACCTTACTTTTGAATTTTTAACGTTCTGGATTTTCAACTTTTCAACTCTTTACCATTCTTTATTTATCTTCTTTATTTTACTCCTTCCTTTTTCCACTATACTTCATATTCGTTCTCACGACCGCAAACAGCATGACTGCCGCTGCCAGCAGGAAGATCCAAAGTTCCATATTCCCCGTATCAGACGTTTCCGCGCTGTGGGCGCTCCTGTCCGCTTCATGACTGGAATCATTACTATTCCCGGAACCGTTATCCTGATTCCCGTCTTTTCCCGAATCTTCTTTTCCAGGTTCCACTTTTCCAGGTTCCTCTTTTCCAGGGTCAACTACATCCGGATCATTCGGATGATCCGGCCCGATCGGTTTCTCATCCTTAATACTGAAATTCAATACTGTCGTATTTCCTGCCTGGTCAATCGCTGTAATCTGATAAGTGTCCGGTTCGGTAACCACTGTACCGTTTTCAGCATCCACGCCGTTTATCTGCAGTGTCTTCAGATTCTCCTCCTGCACAGACACTTTTACGGATGCTTTATATTCGTTCCCGTCCGTAATCCCTGGTATTACAGGCGCTTTTCTATCTACCCTGAATTCCCGGATGAATTCTTCTCCGGACACAGTAGACGCTACGATTCTGTAATCCGCCATTTCCCCGTCAGGGAACTGCAGCTGGAACGCGCATGCGGTTCCTGCCTGGCTGTTAAGACTGCTATTCCCAGCTTGTACCATGTTTCTGTCATTTTCTGATACCACGGCAGCTGTCTGATCAGGATCTGTACTTTCACTATTTTTACTTTCTGACGTTACCGCTGCATTTTCTTCGGTATTAGGCGCAGTATCTGCCGGCCCAGATATCTCCTGAGATATCCCGGATATATTTTCTGTTTCCGGCTTGCTAACTTTGATATTGTCAAAATAAAGCTTCGTGGGATCCCAGGTCCGAATACCGATCCTGCCGGCTTGCGTCCTGACACCGGCCAGCGTCTCGTTAAAGAGCTCCGCCCCGTCAACCCATACCGTAATATGTTCTCCCTCGAACTGAACCTTCATCTGGTATGTCGTCCCCGCAGTCAGTTTCGGCGCATCAGCGAATACTTTATTACCGCTTACTCCGGTTCCTGACAGGAACCAATAACTGTCATTCAGGGCATCCGTCCCCACTTCCACGAACTGGGAGCCATCTTCACTGACCCGGAACATCATCGACCCTTTACCGCCGATCACACCATCGGGTTCAGCCGGGGTAAACTCATATTCAATCGTACCGTCCGCAAATTCCGGTGTCCTTCCGGAGAGATACCAGTCATTTCTTGCTCCAGAATGCAGGAACAGCTTACCATCCTGTACCGAAGCAGCGGATGTACTTCTCATTCCCTTCCATCCTGCCTGAGAATTCGTAAAATCATTCGTATAAGGCAGTTCGAAAGGCGTATCGATCATAACCAGGGCATTCATCGATTCTTCCAGCTCTGTCAGCGCATCCTCCACATTTCCCTGAGTGGCATTCACATTTCCTTCCACTCCAATCGCGGCGGTTAGCTTTTCTGACATGTCCGCCCAGCTGACCGGATCATAATCCCCTTCCAGATAGCTCTGCGCTTTTGCAATCGCGGCTCTCAGCTCCGTTTTATCCGCGCCTGCGATCTCCAGTTGATGCGTCAGCTTAGCCGTATCCTGATCCATGCTTGTCGTTACTTTTTGCTCCGGCAAGGATCCGGTAGGCGCATGTCCGGTAACCGTATACTCTTTTCCCCAAACCAGATTATAGAATGTGTAATTTCCCCTGGAGTCTGTCTGTGTTCCTCTTCCGTCATCCAGGGTGATGGTCACACCTTCCACTCCCACACCGTTGCTGCCGATTACTTGTCCGTTAAGGGTACCGCTGTTTACTTTCAGATTATCCAAAGAAGCATAGCCTCTGCTCCATTTATTGATTCCGACAGCGCCCGATGTGGTCTTTGCCCCCGGTACTTCCTGGTTAAATACTTCCTTATCATCGATCCAAACCGTAAAATGTTCTCCGACAAACTTCACTTTGATCCGGTAAGTCTGTCCGCTGGTAACAGCCGGACATTTTCCGGAAGGAAATACCTGGTTCGCTATACCCGTTCCGCCTAAGAACCAATAATTTCCAACATCCATTCCCACTTCGACGAAAGAGGACTCCAGGGTATCAAACCGGATCAGGATAGTAGTGCTGCCGTTTCCGCCGGCCGTGATTTCCCCTTCCACGATGCCATCCTTAACCAACGGGGATCTGTCCGGCAGAAACCGCTCCGGGTTATCCTTCGCCGTATACACCAGTTTCCCATCTTCCACCTGAACAAAACCGCTGCCGAGCGTTTTCCAGGTATCCACTCCATCCTCAAAGGTAAAGGTATATGGGATATCATAAGGTTTGCTGAGCTGGGTAAACGCGAACTGGTCCACCAGGGCCTCTTTGGCGCCGTCCCCGCTAAACTGTAACACGATCCTATGATCTCCCGGAGACAGCGGTGTGTCAAAGTGGAAGATCTGCTTGTCATAGTCATCGGAAGCTGCGATATCAAATGTTCCCAGTTCCTGACCGTCCGCCAGGACTTTCAATTGATAAGCTTGTTCCCCTTTCGAAGTCCATACAAAGCTCTGTGCCTCCTGATCAAAAACGACCTTTTCAAATACAAAACTGTCATCGGGACTGATCCCCTCAATCACTTCGTTTAAGGATTCCGGGCTGATCCGGCTGGTCCGCACATTAGCGGCATCGGTGCTGTCATAGGTCTCCATCTGAATATTAGCAGACGTATGCGCAGCCTTATCCACAGAACCATCTCCGGTATAATCCCCCTGGTATTCATGCATACCGATATCCGGCGCGCCATGATACAGGGGATTCCCCAGCATATCCTTCCCACCGTTGTTTTCTATCCCGATCCCCCGGTTAATCGCAGGAGAATCCGAAGAAAGCTGCCAGCCCCTGGCCGCGTCCATTCCATCCAGTGCATGGGGTACGGCCAGAACCGGGACAGAATTTACCGTCTCGCCGGTCGTGTCCGCTGCGGTGGTATCCGCAAATTTCGGATCTGCGATATAGGTATTGACTGCCTGGGCCGGAAGGGATACCTCGTTTCCATGTCCCCAGATCAGGTTATTTCGGAACGCAGAGATGGAATTGTCATAGGTAATCTCATCGGCTACAAAAATATTATTATAAAACTCATTCTTTAACCCGCTGGCTTCATGGATATAGATCCTCCCGCCACCAGGGGCGATATAGACCGTATTATTATAGAATTCCAGGTTTCCCCGGTTATGGGTCACGATGGTCCACTGGGTTCCCGGCTCATTGACGCTCAGATTATAGCGCATGATCCAGTTCTCGTAATTGGGCGAATTGAAATTACAGTCCATCAGCATACCGCCTTCATTTTCATGACTGTAATTATATTGATACAGAGAAGTTCCGCCGGAACCCCAGTCGGTATCCCATGCCATGCCATCCCCGCGGAAATAGCGGGTCCTGGCGCATTCATTATACTGGAATACCGGATTGCTGGTGTTGGACTGCCAGATCCCTGCGATTACGCTCGGTCTGTTGTCCTTCGTCATTTCACCGGCATTATATCCTACATTCCTCTCTACCAGGATGTTGTTGCAGTATTCCGTGACGATGGCGTCCGCCCCAGTCCTGGCGATGGAGTTGCCCCGGATGATCACGTCCTGGTGATACCTGTCATGTTGGAAATTATAATGTCCCGCATCTTCTACATTGAAATTGATCCCCTGGCAGCTCATATCCCGGATGATGTTGTTTTCGATCAGCAGCTGATCGAACTGCGCCGTTTCCCCTTCCGTCCCTTCTACCCACATATAGATACCGGCGTTATGATACATATCATAGGTACCCGCCGGCGGGTAGCGGTTGGAAGAACCTTTTACATTGTATATTTCATTGTCAACGACCTGTATCTGCTCCAGAACCGTGCTGGTCCCTCTGGTAGCCATCACTATGATACCGCTTCGAAGCCCTTCATTTTCACCCAGTTCTTTTATATCGTTGGGGGAACCGTCGGGTTTCTTCCCCAGATTCGTGATCGCCAGCCCTTTGACCCGTACATATTCTTTGTCCTTAATCAATACGGCGGCCGTACCAGATTTGGTCAGCCCGTCCTGGTCGTCACCGGTACCCATGATCAGCGGCCGGGCGCCTTCCCCATAAGAAGAGTACTCGATCAGTTTTCCTTCCTCCCCGGAAGAGCTCACGATCAGGTTCCCAGCCCAGGCGGAACCGCATTTGAACAGGATCTTGCTGCCCGGTTCGAACTTCGTATTATTGACCTTATCAAGGGATTTCCATGGTGTCTGTTCACTTCGTCCATCATTATCATCACTTCCGGTTACGGAGTCCACATAGTACCTGACGCTGTCCAGATCGGTCAGGCCCAGTTCCAGATTCTCTCCATCCTTATAGACCTGTACCTCCCGGACCGGGTCGGATTCCAGATGATCCACAGTCACCTCTACCTGATCCTCACTGCCTGGTAAAAATCCGGCGTCATTAACCTCCCTGCTAAGCCTGATCGGCTGATCCGCCGCAAAAGCCGGCTGGGAGATTCCCGTTAATACGGATACTGTCATGGCAGTACTTAAAAGACAGGCCATAACCCGGTTCTTCATACCTCTCATACCCTTCTCCTCCATTATATATAACGTTCCAGAATCCACTGGCGCAGATCCTGATTCACTTCGATTTCACTTGTCTCATTCCACTTTTTAAACTCTGCCTGATATAAGTCCTCCACCCACTCATGCTTTACCGCTGGATACACTTCTTCCAGCGTGTAAAACCCTGTTTCTTCTGTCTTATTGATAACCGCGATATCATAGGTTGCGGCGTTTTCCGTCACAGGAGTGATGTCGCCCTCCTGCAGGAGTAATATCTTTTCCCGGAGTGCAGGGTACACATTACTGTCATGGTGATAGCTCTCCTCATCGATGCGGATGTCTTCCTCTTTTACCAGACCATCCGCCTTCTCCAAAGCTTCCCCGACTGTGCCTCCTTTTGTTAGGACCTCCAGGCATTGGTGCAAGGCCTCATATCCGGGGCCGCCGTCCTGCGCCTCTGTATATAGCCGCGTTGCCTCCGCGCTTTTTGGCTTCCCATAGAGTTCCTTATGTTCCTGCATATATTGTTCCAGCTGCGGATGCGCCGGCTGCTCCTTATCCCATAAACCTTCTTTAATGATCCCTTTCAGTTCTTCCAGGAAGTAGTCATAATATTCATACATCTCAATATCCACCGGTCCATAGACCACCGCACCAGCATTTAGCCCCTGCTGCGTTTCCTGATTGGCTCCCTGTTTTCTGCGCTCCCGCTCTGCTATCCAGATATCCTTAAACTCACGGAAGCTGCCTTCCTTTAGTACTCCCATCTCTTTTGCTCTGGAAAATATAAACCGGTTCTGCATCAGCTGCTCAAACGTCCGTTCCATCAGCATATCCACCGGCACCTCTCCTCCATAAGACCGGTCCCAGGAAAGATCGCCCGGCTGTATTTTGTGCACCGCAGTAAAGTAGGCATACACGTCGGACTTCTGGCGTTCCAACAGCATCTGGTATTCCTCCATCTCTACAGGACCGCCAAAGATCTCAAGCGCTGCAATCATGTCTGATTCAGCATCCGCCGTCTGATCCGACGCAAATACATACCATCCCGCACAGGCAGTTATCCCGATTAACAGAAGAAAAACGATCATAAATAATTTCCCTCTTTTTTTCATACAGCTCTCCGTTTCCCCTAGCCTTTTACCGCGCCGGCCGTCATCCCGGAAACCACATATTTCTGACAATAGAGATACAGTAATGTGATCGGCAGTGCTGTGAGAACCAGATCCGCGAACACATAGTTCCAGTTGCTCTGATATTGGCCGAAGAAATTATAGACCGTAAGCGGCATCGTCCATTTTTCTGAAGTATTGAAGAAGTACAGCGGAATCATGAATTCATTCCAGGCTCCCATTGCCGTAGATACCACAGCAGTAGCCAATATCGGCTTCAGCAGCGGCAGGATGATCTGAAAAAACATCCGCAGCGGCGACGAACCATCGATAAATGCCGCTTCATCCAGTTCCCTCGGCACGTTCTTGATGAAACCGGTCAGCGTAAATATGGTCCACGGCAGCTGTACCGCTGTCATGATCAGGATAACACCGAGATAGGTTCCGGTCAGATTCAGGATTTTCAAGAGACCGAACGTGGTGACTACCTGAAGCGGGGACACCATGCCCACCAGGAACAGCGCGTAAACGCCTTTGGTATATCTGGAGGGCCGTCTGCTGACTACGAACGCGCAGCAGCTTCCGCAGAGTATGACGATCAGTGTTACCGCCGCCGTGATCACCGTGCTGTTAAAGAACGCTTTTGCGATTCCGCCGGAATGGATGACATGGGCATAATTATCAAAATGCCAGGCAGAAGGCAGTTTCAGATTAAACAACTGTGCCTCCGCCGCATCCTTGAATGATCCCAGGATCATGATGAACAGCGGAACCAGAATGATAAGGCTTAACAATGCCATAAAAACGGACAGCAGTACCGTTATAACCCGCTGTTTTGTCTTATAAGTCATCACATCTCAACCTCCCGCCGTTTTAATAATCCGTTGATGAGCAATGCAATCACCGTGATCATCAGGAATAAAATCAAACCCATCGCGGTGGAGCGTCCCAGGGAACCTTTGGAAAACTCCCGGTATATGTAGGTCCCCAGTACCTGGGAAGCATTTCCCGGACCTCCTCCGGTCATGACATAGACCTGTTCAAATACTTTGAAGCCTCCGATGGTATTCATCGTGACCACTACCGTGAATGCCGGTGCCAGCAGCGGAAATGTGATATTTCGGAACTGCTGCCACTTTCCCGCACCGTCGATGGTGGCCGCTTCATAAAAATCCTTCGGGATTCCCTGAAGTCCTGCCAAAAAAATCGCCATAGCGAAACCGGCCCATTTCCAGATCTGCACGAAGATTACACAGTTTAACGCTGTCTTCGGGTTCCCCAGCCAGTCCCGCTGAAGGCTCTCAAGCCCCAGTGCGCCCAGCAGCTGATTCAATACCCCATCCCCCATGCGCAGTACCGCCGTGAACATGATTCCCACTACGATCAGGCTCAATACCGCCGGCAGGTAAAACAACGTGCGGTAAAAACTCTTTCCGAATAATTTCTGATTCAGCAGCAGCGCCAGAAGCAGCCCTATCACGATGATCAGTACGGTTGATATAATTGCGAATTTAAATGTATTTTTCAAAGCCAGCAAAAAATACTCATCCTGTACCAGATAAACAAAATTATCGATTCCATTGAATTTGGGTGTAAACAGGCGGTTAATGTTCCAGTCTGTGAAGCTAAGAGCAAACGCGGCCGCCACCGGCACCGCGAAAAATATCACAAACAGAACGACAGCCGGAATCGTAAAATAATTTGGATAAAACTTTTTTAATTTTTTATCCATAACTTCCTCCATTTCTTTAAAAAAGAGAGTGCCCTTCTCTTATAAACAATCCAGACACTCTCTACATGCACATTCCTGTTTTTACTGACAGCGAAACGTATTAGAATCCTTCATGGCCCTGCTGCTGCATAAAGTCTACATACTGCTTCTGCCAGGTACTTAATACTTCCTCACTGGATTTCGTTCCGGCGATCATTTCATTATAGTAGTTCCACAGATCAGGCCATACGGTGCTGCACTCCGCCATCTGGTCGTTAATCTGATAGACATAATTCCCGCTGTTAATGTAGGTGTCAACCAGGTTCTGTACACAAGGTACCACATCTCCTCCGTCCACATCCGTGTAGGCCGGGAAGCCGGGCTGGGTTTTATAGTAGAGATCCTGATATTTCGGGTCGGACCAGATATTCAGGAATTCTTTTACTTTATCTACCTGTTTTCCTGCCTTGGGAACGAACAATCCCTGTACATAAGCGCCGGTCGCCATCTTATCCACATCGTTGTAGGGGATAATGAAGGACCCCAGTTCACAGTCCGGATACTTTCCATAGATATCAGCCGCAAATCCTTCCGTACTCAGATACATGGCCGCTTTACCGGTTGCGATCTTTTCTGCAGCGGTGTCATAAGTGGCTGATAAATAATCCTCATTTGTATATCCATTTTCAAATAAAGCTTGATAGTTATCCAGTACCAGTTTGAATTCCGGCACATCCGTCCATGAGATCTCATTGTTCAGCAGCTTCTGGAAGGTCTCCCCGCCTGCAGCGTCCAGGGCTACCGGATATCCGCATGTCATAAAGATCTGGGTTGTCCAGGAATCCTTATTTGTCATATATAATGGAATGACATCGCTGCTTTTCTCTTTTAACGTATCTAGGATCCCCAGGAATTCCTCGTAGGTCTTGGGTTTCGGATCGGTGATACCGGCGGCTGTCAGGACCTCTTTGTTATAATAGACGGCCATGTAGCCCGATGAGGATTCCTTCGGCAGACCGTAGATCTTGCCGTCGTTATAATCTTTGATCAGGTCCGGATTTGCCAGCCTGGACACCCAGGACTCACCGCTTAAATCCTCACAGAATTCAGCTGCGCCGATTTCTTCGTTGTTGGTCGGCAGATTGTATTCAAATACATCCGGCACCTCAGAGGTGGATAATTTTACTTTCAGCAGCGAATAGTACTCATTGTCCGGAACTACCTGGAAATCTATCTCGATTCCGTGATCTTTCTTGATCTCTGCCGCCATGGTCCGGTATTCTTCTTTGAATTTTCCCTGACAGGTCAGAAATGAGATCTTGGTTCCCGCAGCGCTGTCCGCACCGGTATCCGCCGCTTCACTGCCGCTGCCAGCACCCGCCTCTTTGCTGTCCTCCTGTGCCGGTTCTTTGTTTGCCGGCTCCTCCTGTTTTTTTTCCCCACATCCGATCAGTGATAAGGCAGCGATCGCAGCCAGTCCCAATGCTGTTAATTTTTTCAACTTCATTTTTTGTATCCTCCTTTCGATTTATCCTCATTATAATCATCCTGCTTTTCTGAAAACATGTAATATTCTAAACAAAACCCTGTAAAAAAGTGAAATCACATTGTCAAATATGTCACTTCCTGTATAATATAGGTAATTAATTTATTCAAATTGCACAGAACAGATCTGTAAAACACCTGATGAAATCACAATTTACGAGGAAAGGGAACCATCCATGAAACACCTTCGCTTCCGCAAAAAACTGTTTATTTATTATTCTCTTGTGATGATAATCTTTATCATAATCGTCATCTTTTTATTTACCACTTATGCGTATCAGAACCTGGTCAACAGCTCCACGGATTCCCTGGAAGAGCTGTCCTACAAAACAGCCAAGGAATTCGAGAGTTTATTATCCGACATGGATCAGATCGCGCTGTATGTGTCTACGAATCCCCAGGTCCGTGACAGTTTCCGCAAAGCGCGGTTCAGCGGTTATACCGCGCCTCAGGTAGAAAACGAGATCGGAGCCACTCTCACCTCTTTTTTAGTTCCGAACAAGACCTCCAAGTTCCGGATCAACCTGTTTAACGAGGACCGTGTATTTGTCTCCATCGGTACCCCCTTTGACCGTAAGGTGATAAACCAGTGGATCTCATCGTTAAACTACGCGGGCTGGTATCAATCGCTGCCGATCGTACACAATGAGCGCTCCATCAGCAATCTATATGATGATTACCTGACGGAAGAGGCGGCGCCTTCCCTGTCAGTCTACCGGGAGATCACTGATCCGAACAATATCCACCGCGTCCTGGGAATCGTAGAGATTCAATGCGCTTATTCGGAATTCCAGGAAATCCTGAAGATGAAGAATCCGAATTATGCAAGCTACGCCCTGAACCCGGACAGGGAGCAGATCTATCCGCTGGGAGACAATTACCCGCTTACGGAGGAAATGGAACAACATCGAAGCACCGGAACGGATACCTCTGTCATGAGCGGCCTGTATGAAGACGGCCTGTATGCCTCCTATTATTCCGACTACAGCGGTGTACTGATCACGGTCACTCAGTCCATGTCCAGCCTGACGGATTTTCTGAAGCCGGTGATCCTGACAATACTGGCCGTGGCCGCTGTCATGCTGATCATCAGCCTGGGACTGATCTTTCTGATCGCCAAGAAAACAACCGAGCCGCTGCTCTCGCTGACCCAGGCCGTGAACAGCGTATCCATGTCCAATCTGTCCCTCCAGGTATCCACCAAAGATAATAACGATGAATTCGTACATTTGAATGAGGCATTTCACAAAATGTTCCACCGGTTGGAGGATTCCATGCAGAGCATCGTGGAATTAAAATCCCACGAAATGCGCGCTCATATGATCGCGCTTCAGGCCCAGATGGACCCGCATTTTCTGTATAATATGCTGACTATTATCAAAACCATCAGCTGGGAACTGCCCGAGAATTCCATCGGGAATATCTGTGATTATCTGGCCAACATGCTCCGGTATAATTCAACCTACAAAGAGGATTACGTGCTGCTGGAAAAAGAAGTCCGGCACACCGAAGATTATCTGAAGCTGATGAAAATACGGTATGAGGACATGTTCGATTATGAAATTGAGATTGCTCCGGACCTGCTTCCCCTCTCGATCATGATCCCGAAGCTGTGCCTGCAGCCGCTGGCGGAGAACTGTTTCCAGCACGGATTCAAGCAGTCTCCCCCGCCCTGGAAGATCGAAATTAAATGCTGGCTCAATGAGGGAAAATGGTATTTGAGTGTCCTTGACAACGGAATCGGCATCCGTCCCGAAGAAATCGATGAGATCAGCCAAAAGGTGGAGGTGTTTCTGAAAAATCCGGCCGCGAACCTGTCGGAACTTCACCTGGGAGGGATGGGAATGGTCAACACCATTGTCCGCCTGAAATTACTTTATAAAGATAACATTGCCTGTGAAATCACCCGTCCTGAGTCTGGCGGAACCTGTATCCTGATAGGAGGTACCTGTGATGCTGAATATATTATTAGTGGAAGATGAACCCCCGATCCTGCGGGGAATCAAAAATGCGATCAACCGGAATACCGATCTGTTCGCCGTTACTTCCTGTGCGTATAACGGCCAGCAAGCCATGGAATATCTGGAAAATCACGCGCAGGAGGTCCACCTGGTGATCACCGATATCCAGATGCCGCTTGTCAACGGCCTGGATCTGATTCGGCATATTAAGACCAACTACCCTCATATTCCCTGTGTCATCCTGACCGGCTTCAGCGATTTCCATTATGCGCAGGAGGCGATCCGGCTGGGCGCCTTTGATTATCTGTTAAAACCTATCGACATTCCCGCCCTGCTGGATGTCTTAAAGAGGGTCTACCAGCAAAAAGGCGGTGACAGGATCCGTTATGAGCTGAAGAATTCCGCTTCGGCATCCGAAACGCCGGCGGACTCCGTAAGCCAGAAACATATCGTATCTTCCGTCTGCCTGGGAGCCTTTCCTATTATGTCAACCAGTTTCGCCTATCCGCCCTCCAGCCTCTGGCAGAAAATCCATCTGGAAGAAATCCTGCAGGAACTGCTGCCGCCGGAGGACTCCTATTGGCTCATAGACGAGAAGAGCGATGTGGTTCTAAATATAATCTATGATTTTAAGGATAAAACAGATTATGATATCCGGCAGTTCCAGAACCGCCTCTATACGTCGCTAACGTCCCATGGTGTTCCCGTGACACTGGTCTGGATTGAAGAAAAACAGAGCATACGTACCATTGGGAAATCCATACGGGAAATGCATCAGTTCTTAAGCACACAGGTCATCATCGGGAAATCCAGACTGCTGATCTGGCAGGAGAATCCTCCCGCACCATCTAAGGAACTGTGTCAGGCATTGGATCAAATGACCGCTTCCCTGGCGGAATTATTTGAGCAGTCACACATCACGTCATTCCGGAATAAGCTTCAAGAGCTGCTCCGATATATGGAAAAACACAACTGCCCACAGCATTTGGTCATCAAATACCTATATCTGCTGGCGGATACCTGTTATTCCAAAACCAGGCAGGCAAACGGCTTCCACCGGTACGCGGATGTACTGAATGATGCGGTTATGCTGTCGTCTGATTACTCCATGCTGCTGGAAAATGTGCTGTCCCTGTTCATGGATCTGTTTCCAAATGAGCAGGATTCGCAGCCTTCCGGCGGAGGCCGGGAACAGTTCGTCCTGATGGTGGATCATTATATCCGGACTAATTTCAACCAGCCGCTTACCACCCAGCTGCTGGCGGATCTGTTTAATTTTACCCCTGCTTATCTGAGCAAAATCTACCGGGAATTCAAGAACATGACCCCTTATGAATATATCACGTCTCTGCGTATCCAGAAAGCGGAAAATCTATTCCGCACGGAGCCCAATCTAAAGATCAAAGATGTCTCTGCGCTGGTCGGGTATGAGGATTCGTTTTATTTCAGTAAGGTGTTCAAAAAAGCCACCGGCCTGTCACCAAAACAGTATATTCAGAAATATGTTGGGGGAGAATCTGATGAGGACGTCTGATCACCGGGGAAACTCGATCAGGCATTGTGGAGAATGGAAATACAGAGTATAATCATGTTTATTGAGGAAGATTATTGATAAAGACAGGGGGGATGACAATTGAACCGGATTTTGATCGTGGAAGATGATCTGGAGATCAATCAGCTCCTGACAGATTTTCTAACGGAAAATGGTTATAAAACCCATTGTCTGTATGACGGGCTCCATGTACTAGAATATATGCGGGACACTCCGGTAGATTTGGTCCTGCTTGACCTTATGCTCCCGTATCGGAGCGGCGACAACGTTCTCGCCGGGATACGAGAGTGGTCAGCCGTTCCGGTCATTATTCTCTCCGCCAGAGAGACTACCCGCAGCAAGATCGATCTGCTGCGGCTGGGAGCCGATGACTATATAACGAAACCTTTCGACATGGAAGAGGTGCTTGCCCGGATCGAAAGCAACCTGCGGCGGGTTCATTATCAGGCCGAGCCTTTGAATCGCCTTACCTATAAAGATCTGCTGTTAGATGTCGGCAAAAACACAGCGTACCTTCAGGAGCAGGAACTGATCCTGACAGCCAAAGAATTTGCCATTCTGGAATTGCTGATGAAATATCCGGATAAAATCTTTTCCAAAGCAAATCTGTATCAGAGTGTATGGAAGGCTGAATATTACTGCGAGGACAATACGCTGAATGTACATATCAGCAATCTGCGCAATAAAATAAAAGAGATCTGCCCGGATGAAGAATATATCGATACGGTCTGGGGGATTGGTTACCGCATGCACAAGGCTAAGGGCTGAAGCCCTTAGTTTTCTTTTTTATTTAAACTGTATTTAATCCTTTCTTTATGGTTTTCCTGACGGATTTAAGAAATTCTTTAAGCTTACTGCTTAAACTTACGGATAGAAGGAGGATGATCCTATGAGCTCTGTTATCTTAGAAACACAGGCGTTAACAAAGACCTACAAACAGAACGTTGCCCTGGATCACATAGATCTGAGCATTGAGAGGGGAAACATATATGGTTTTATCGGCCAGAACGGCGCCGGCAAGACCACTCTTCTCAGGCTCGTGACCGGACTTGCGTTCCCCGACAGCGGCACCTTATCCCTATGGGGAAAATCAAACGTCTCCCAATTGCAGGAACAGCGGAAGCGGATCGGCTGTATGATCGAAACCCCAGCCCTGTTTCCGGGCCTGACTGCCAGACAGAATCTGGAAGTGCAGCGCATCCAGCGCGGGATACCGGATAAGACCATTCTGGAACAATGTCTGAATCTGGTGGGATTAAAGGAAACCGGCCAAAAGAGGGTCCGGAACTTTTCGCTGGGAATGCGGCAGCGGCTGGGCATTGCCTCTGCGCTTTTGCATATGCCGGAGTTTTTAATCCTGGACGAACCGATTAACGGCCTGGACCCTGCCGGTATCGTTAAGATCCGGAAGCTCCTGAAAACCTTAAACAAAGAATACGGCATGACCATACTGGTATCCAGCCATATACTGGAAGAACTCTATCAGACCGCATCTGAGTTTATTCTGATTGACAAAGGGAAAATTATCGAAGAAATATCTGACCGTGAACTGAATGAACGCTGCAGACGTCATATCGCCATACGGACAAAAGATGTGGAAAAAGCGCTGCTGGTACTGGAAGACCGGTTGAACACCGACCGTCTGCAGCTCATGCCGGATGGGACGATCCGTCTGTATGACTGCCTGGATGAGATGGAAAAGGTGGCAGCGGTCCTGTCAGACGCGCACCTGCTTGTCACCGGCCTGACATTGTCCGGCGATACCCTGGAGGACTATTTTCTGAGTAAAGTAGGTGGAAAAGTACATGACTGATCTATTGAAAGCAGAATTTTACAAACTATCGCGCAGCCGGAGCTTTTGGGGAATGGCCCTGTTTTCACTTATACTGAGCAGTATTCTGCTGCTGGACAGTAAACCGCTGGTCTTCGGCCTGTTTCATGCATCCCTCTATAATACCCCTCTGCTCTATTTCCTGGCCATTGTCTTTGCGGCGCTCTTCGTGGGCGAAGATTTCTCAGAACGGACCCTGCACGGCTTTGTCAGTGCAGGTCACAAACGAAGTACCGTGCTGTTGGCGAAAACCATCATATACCAGGCTTCCTGTGCATTCCTGCTGGTTCTCCCGCTGCTTGTACACGGCCTGGCCGGTTTGATCGGAAATGGGGGTCCCCGCTTTTCGTCCGGCATTCTGGCCGAAGGCGCGGTTATCCTTTCCTCGGTTTTTGCCATGTGTATGCTGCCTGTGTTCTGTGCTTTTATTTTCCAGGATGTCGCCAGAACCTTAGCAGTGCCTATGGCGGTCTACTTCCTGATGATTATCGCATTGAACAGTGGGCATTCGAAAGCCTTCGCCGCTGTTTTACCGATGGGGCAGCTCCGTCTGCTGGCAATGCGGGAGCCTATGATATCAAAAACGGCGTTTTTCTGTGTGGATGCCTTATGGATCGTTCTCTTATATACCGGTGCATACGTCAGTTTCCGCCGCTGTGATCTGAAATAAAGGAGGGACCCATATGAACAACTTACTCAAAATGGAACGGTACCAGCTGCTGCGCAATCGGGCCTACTGGTTTGGTATGCTGGGTGTATTTTTGATTGGCTTTTTGACCGCGGAAACTTATGTTCCGGAGGTGATGGGGCCTTCGGGCGGCGCAGCCACATCCCTCACCGATATTTTTATCGGGATGGTCTATGACTCTACCTTTCTGCTCATTTTCATCTCCAGTTTGATTGCACTGATTTTTGGTCAGGAATTTTCCTGCCGGACTCTGAGCCAGGAGGTTTGCGCAGGACATTCCCGCAGGCAGATTTTTATCAGTAAGATCGTTTCCTATCTGGCTGCATTTAACCTCATGGCGCTTGTCTATCCGGTTTCCGGCTGTATCCGTGAATTCGTAAGATTCGGGATTGCCGGTTCAGGTCTGTTCCTATACAATGTTAGCAAAGCGGTCCTTTATTCTTTTCTGCTGAACAGCGCGGTTTTTCTGATCCCCATACTTTTCTGCTGCTGTTTTCAGAATGCGGCAAAAGCTGTGGCGGTTACAGCTGTTGTCACTTTTGTGCTCAGCCTGTATTTGGGTTATGGATTGATGTTAAAGCTCCCGGTTTCCTTTTTACCTACTTTTCAAATCCGGGAAGCCATAAGCATGCCCGGTTTTCTTACCGTTCCCGCTTTCCTTGTAGCCGCCGTCTGGACAGCGGCACTGTTAAGCCTGTCCTGGGGGTTGTTTTGTAAATGTGATTTGAAATGATTGGGAAGGAAGGTGACCGGTATCGGCACATTTATAATCGTTGTTCTTTCTTTGCTGCTGCTGACTCTCTTGTTCAGGCATCTCATGCTGAAAAAACAAATCCGTCATCTGAACAGACAGCTATGTGATCTGGCCGGGGGCGTTTCGGATAAAATGCTGGATATTTCCCTGATGGACCGGGACTTAGAGAAACTGGCAGGCACATTAAACCGGTACCATACCCGGCAGCGCCATACGGTAGCCCGGGCCCTGCGCCATGAAGAACACCTGAAGGAATCGGTTGCCAATATTTCCCACGATCTGCGCACTCCGCTGACGGTCATTCTCGGGCACCTGCAGCTGCTGCATAAGTCCGGCTTGACACCAGAGCAAAATAACCGGGTGGAGACGCTCCTGCGTAAGGCGGAGCGGATGAAGGAATTCATCGGCGCTTTTTATGACCTTTCCGTACTGGATTCCGAGCAGACCATCCCCCGTAAGGAACGAATCAACCTTTCCAATCTGCTGATCGATCTGCTCACGGAAAATGCCCCCGCCATGGAGAGCAGGGGCATCCGTCCCGATCTGATACTGCCGGATCACTCCGTTTTTATTATTTCTGACCGCGATATGACAGAGCGGATTTTTCAAAACCTTCTGACAAATGCGATACGGTATTCCGCCGGCTATATAAGAATCCGTCTTTCCCAGGCTGAAAAGGGACGGATTCTTTTCTGCATTGAAAATTCGGTACCGGATGATATGGATCTGGATACGACGAGAATGTTTGAGCGATTCTATACAGGAGACACCTCCAGGCACAGCGGCGGCAGCGGGTTAGGACTTGCCGTTGTCAAATTATTGACGGAGAAGCTGGATGGCCGGATATCGGCGGAGGTGACGGCAGGGGTGCTGAGCATCCGCTTGATACTTTAAAGCACAACGTGTTGATCAGTCCCATACCTCCGATACCGGTCTGCAATTACCATAATCGCAAAATTAGGTGAGAAAATACCTGTCAACCTCAGCGCCAGCGGGAAATCCTGTTTTCCTTACTGCCGCAGGCCAAACAAAAGGCGCTCATCCCGGCAGTCACAAAATCACTGAAAAAGAGCACGGCAAAGACTGTCTGTGAGATTGATCCTCTGCCGGAAAAAATACGTGCCACCCGGGACCGGAGCTATGGTACAGACATCGAATGTTATGCCACCGGGATCGGCTGTATCGCCGTCCCGCTTTTTTATTATACCAGTAATCCGGTTGCCGCATTGAATCTACAGGTCCCATAGACCGCTATACCGACCCACAGTGCCCGCTTACTGCTGTCTAATCTGATCACCGCATGTCAAAAGATCTCATCCGCGCTGGGTTATTTGGCCATAATAGTCAATGCATGATCAGAATCTCTCAGGACAGTGTGTTGAACGCCATATTTTTATTTCCCTGCCTATGGTCAATCAATATGAAAATCTTTCTCCTTGACCGCCTGCGATGGTGTGTATAGAGGCGCTTGCCGAGCTTTATACTCATACATGCGCCTGTCTGCCAGATCCAATAATTCCGAAATGCCGGCTGCCTCATCCGGGAATCGGGCCATACCCACGGCAACCCCAAGGAAATCCATGTTGTCGATTCTGTCCGGCATCATCTTTCGGATTCTGCGATCCATCCCGGCCCGTTCGGCGATGCAGATAAACTCATCCCCCGACAGGCGGTAACAGGTTCCGTCCTTTCCGACGCAGTCTTTTAATGCACAGCTGAAGTGGTATAAATAACGGTCCCCGGCAGAATGGCCAAACCGGTCATTGATGGATTTAAAATGATTCAGATCCATGAAGATCAGGTAGAAAGGCTTTCTTTCCCCGAGAAGCTGATCCAGATGAATTCTCAGAGCCAGGCGGTTGCCCAGTTCCGTCAGACGGTCCATTCGAACCTGCTCATCCAATTCTTTCATATCGTCATTCGCTTTCAGATAAGACATACATAATCGGTAGGCAAGTGCGATAAAGTAGATCAGAAAAAGATACACCAACAGTTTACTCCCCATGGTAGAATCGGTCACCATGGTTTTGTTGAACGCAATGATTAAGATGAAACTGACAATGGTATACCGGATCAGAATATTTTTCTGTGTTCGGTTTGCTTTGCGGAAATTCGGTATCATATGGTTTTTGGAAAATTTAAGAAAAAACGGCAGCGTAATTGCGTATAAAACAGTCTGAACCAGAAGTACCATGATGTTAAAATCCAGCTTATCAATAAACAGATAGCTTGTCCGGACCGCTAATGCAAATCCTCCCAAACCGTAGGAAAAGGCATAAAACGCAATGATAATCCTGATCTTTTTGTCCCCGCCGTAATTTACAAGTGCGGGAATAAAATAGAGCGCCCCAAGCACCATAAAACGGCCGCTGCCGTCGCCATAGCCAGGCAGTTTCACCGCGCCCACACACATAAATAGCATCAGGGGAATCGTGATAGCCGCATACAGTCCCACCGAAGCGGCAAAGCAGTGTTTCTTGGCCGAAAGAACCCATATCACGATAAATTCTACCGCTATAATCTCCAGTACCGTCAATATATTAAAAAATAATCCCATATCCATTCCATTTGATTCCTCCACGCTTTTATTACGGCATCGCGGTATCATTATGCTGCCGATACCGTGCTGATGCTGAAAAGTCTATCTCAGTATAGCAAAATAAACTATAAGATACAAGCGCGTAGGACCTTTGCTGCGCGAAGGTACTTACATAATACATTTTATCATAATTCTTCTGTACGATTCGATTTTTCAAATCCAGGAAAACCCTGAGGCGCGCCGCGGCCTGTGGAGAACATCATAACCTGGGCTTCTCGGCATCCTCTCCCCATTCCGAGGGTGTCTTTCCTGTCACTGCCCGGAATATTTTACTGAAATAAAACTGATCCTTATATCCCACCATAGCCGCCACATCTTTCACAAGCATGCTTTTATCGGTTTCCAGAAGCTCCCTTGCCCTGGCAACACGCAGGCCCGTCAGATATTCATTAAAAGTCTGATTTTCATATTTTCTGAACAATCTGCTTAGATAAGACTGCGATACGGCGAATTTTTTACAGATCGACTGCAGTGTCACCTCTTCACTCATATGAAGCTTCAGATCCTTCTTTACAGTATACAGGAACTCCGGTGTATCGATTTTATAATTTTTATCATGGAAAATATAGTTCTGAAATATAAACTTCAGGCTTTCCATCAATTCATCCAGAGTCGTGGCATAGTAAAAAGCATCTTCCAAAGAATATTCCATACTATTATTCTTTCCATTCTCCCCTCCTTTTTGCAAATGAAAAATGATCTGTCTTACGATTTCCTCCAGGAATAGCTGCGGACATTTCTCTTCCCCGCATTTTTGTATGAACTGATCGATAGTCTGCTGGATTTTTCTGTCATTTCCTTCCTCCGCATAGTGATCCAGCATGTTGAAAAAATTCTGTTTTCCGACTTTTTCCCAACTCCACTCCCGTTTCTCGTCCTCCAGCCGGATGCACTGAGTCACCCCGACCACCGACTGATTGTCCAGTGCATAATATAATTTTTGTATCGTCTCCTGCAGCTTGGCAGTGTTAAACAGATTCGTGGACAAAACTTCCGTCACATAATCCCCATTTATAATCATCTTCTCCATATTTCTTTTCATCAATAAATAAAATTCTCCGGGGGATAATAAATCAGCCGGACATATATACAAAGCCTCCATCTCATCCCGGCCGTAAGCAAACATCATTTCTCCAACACCGCTGAACACTTCTATACCGGTCCCTTTACCGAATCTTCTCAGCAGACCGTTCCTGCGCATCAATGCCAGGTAATACCGGTCTTCCTCGAAATACTTGTGCAGACTCACACGGTCAATGCTGACTCCCTTTGAGATATCCCGGATTAGTTGATTTTTCTTTTGGCTCTGTCTTTCTTTCAGGCACAAAGTGATTTTCTCCATCACTTCCGCAATCGCCTGTGGAGTCACCGGTTTCAATATATAATCAACCGCACCTGATACCAGCGCCCCCCTGGCATATTCAAAATCCTGATATCCGCTGATCACCACTGCATACAGATCAGGCAGAATATCTTTCGCATTCTGTATCAGCTCTATTCCGTTTTTCAGGGGCATTTTCACGTCGGTGATTAATACGTCCGGCCGGTGTTCGGCTATCTTTTGAAGCCCTTCTCTTCCATTTTCCGCTGTGGCAACCACTTCATATTCCGGACATCTGTTTTTTATTATGTAACACATCTGCTGTAAAGCCGTCGGCTCATCGTCCGCTACCAATATCCGAAACATAGAATCCCCCCTCTTTCATCCTGCTTCCAATGATTACTTTTGTTCCAACCGCTGAACTGGATATCCGGAACACGGTATCCTCGCCGTAGGTCAGCAGCAGACGCGCATACGTGTTGATCAGTCCCATACCTCCGATACCGGTCTGCATATTCTTGTCCTGTTTCAGCAGCTTCTCCCTGATTGCCTCCATGTCCTGTTTTAATTTATCCAAAACCGGCTGTTCAAAACCGGTACCGTTATCCTCTATAGCGATATACCAGAATTCCCCCTCACACCAGCCGCGAACCGACAGCTCCATCCCCCCTACCGCATCCCGGAAACCGTGTATGACGGAATTCTCCGCAATCTGCTGCAGGGATACCTTTGGTATTTTCTGGTCCAGAATTTTTCCGTCTATCTTAATGGTATAATTTAATTTATAATCATATCTGGACTTCATCAGATAAAAATATGTTTCCAGATACTCGCTTTCTTCCCTGACCGTCGCTGATTTTGTCCTGGTATCGGTGGAATACCGAAGCATCGATGCCAGACTTCTGCATATCTCACAGATCGTTTCATCATTATCCATCACACCCCTGCCGGATATGACATTTAACACATTATAGATAAAATGCGGATTCACCTGGGCCTGCAGCAGGTCATACTGGGCTTCCAGCTGCAGCAGGGACAGTTTCTGCTCTTTTTGAATCATCTCGTTCAGACGTACCAGCATCTGCTGGTAGGACGCGCCCAGAGCGATGATCTCATCGTTGCTGCCGCCGATCTGTATTTTATCATTTAGGTTGGAGAGGTTCGTCTGCTCCATCTGAGCCTTCAGATCCCGGATCGGCCTGGTCAGAAATCGGGAGGCAAAAAAATTGAAAAACAGGGAAATCAATAAAAACACACCGATAACCGTAATCGTAATCGGCAGGATATAGGCATATTCCGATGCCATGATTTTCTCAGATTCGGATAGGATGATCGTGACACCATACTCTTCGGAAGTGTGAACCACAACTGCCTCTTTTTCCCCCGTGACCGGATTCGTGATCTCCTTTATCCCTTCATTGGTATCAACCGCGGTCTGACGTAAGAAATCATTACAGGTATCCGGATAGGTCGAATAAAGCACCTCTTCCCCCTCTTTAAAGACAATTACGTTCATGCCTGCCTTGGGCAGTGCAAAAATACTGGCTAACTTCTCCTCCAAAAGCTCCACTTCAATGAATCCCATGGACATGCCCTGTATCTCTTTCACAAGAGAGAATACCCTCTCCTGGCATCGCAGTCCCCACTCATCCGTATGCAGGCCGACCAGCATTGGTTTCCCATATCTGTTCTTCACCTGCGCAAGCCACGTAATCTCCCGGGGATCGAAATTCTTATCAATCACCATGGGGGCGTAATCATTGCTGGCTATTACATCCCCCGCTTCATTGAAAATGATGATCCGGTAGAAATTGTTCATTATATAGTAATTGACCAGTTTACTGTTAATGGTGTCCAGTGCTTCCCGCCGGATGGCCATATCGTTATCGACTACCGCAAGACTCAAAAGTCCGTCCAGAACATCCATATCCGATAACAGATATTCCATCATAAATTCCATTGACTGTATTTCGTCATTGAACTGTCTGGCCATCTGTTTGACACTGATCTCCATGTTGTGATATTCCGTTTTCTTATATTGTTTCACACTATACGCATGATAACTGGCCCCCAATATGAGAGCCAGTAAGATAGCCAGTATGGAATACATCAGAACCATTTTTGTCTGAAAACGCAAGATTCGTCACCCTTTCACTGAGCCGGCCACCATTCCGTCTACAATCTGCCTGTTAAAAAAGACAAAGAGCAGCAGCATTGGTAAGGTTATAATCACCACATCCGCAAATAGCAGATTGTAAGAATTGGCATATTGCCCCATGAAATTAAACAAGGTCAGCTGTACCGTCGAATTCTTTGTTCCGGGCAGGAAATACAAGGGGTTTGTGAAGTCATTAAATACATTTACCGCATTGATCAGGGTTACGGTCGCCGTAACTGGTTTCAGCAATGGAAAAATAATCTTTTGAAATAATTGGAGCCTGCTGCAGCCGTCTATATAGCCCGCCTCCTCCAGTTCCACCGGGATCGTACCGATGTAGCTTCTGTATAAGATAACGGTAAATGGTATCTGCAGCGCGGTTTCCACCATGATAAGCCCAAACAGCGTTTTGTAAATATGCAGTCCCTGAAGTACCCAGATCGTGGGGAGAATCGCCGGCGGAACCATGAGCCCGGACAAAATTATCATGTTCAGTACGTTCATCTTCTTGTCTCTTCTGCGCTGCAGGATATAGCCGCACATAGAACATACCAGAATCAGAATCAACACCGTTCCCACAGTAATCAGGATGGAGTTTTTAAATGCCCGGAGCAGTACATAATTTCCCGTCTTAAAAACTTCCAAATAATTTTCCAGATGGAATTCTGCCGGCAGGGTGATTCTCAGCAGGTTCGCCTCTTTTTTATCTTTCAGAGAATTCACGATCATGAAGAGGAACGGTACCACAAAGATCAGAATTCCGAATATCACCCCGAAAATATCGCCAAGCCAAACTGCCAGGTTTCGTTTTTTCTTTTTCATATCAGGTATCCGCCTCCTTACTCAGCAAGAATTTCTGAAGAGGAAACGCGATTACCGCGATTAACAGAAACATAATAACATTTCCTGCCGTGGATAGTCCATAAAAACCTGCCGCATACTGTTTATAGATAATGGATGACAATACGTCCGTGGCAAATCCCGGCCCGCCCCCTGTCATAGACCATATCAGATCGAAGGTTCTCATACCGCTTACAAACGCCAGGATAATAATGGAGTTCGTCGACGGTCTCACCAGAGGGATCGTAATATGCCTGAATTTCTGAAACCCCGTCGCCCCATCGATCGCCGCCGCTTCATAATAAGTTTTATCGATCGCCTGGATTCCTGCGATATGGATGACCGTGGAGATACTGACTCCTTTCCACACGTCCGTCATGATTACCGAGTACAGCGCCAGTTTGACATTACCCAGCCAGTCCACGCCGGGTAAGCCAATACCTTCCAATACCAGGTTGAACAATCCTTTCGTCGGATGCATCAGCGCGCAAAATGTGATGCCCACCGCGATCGTACTGATCAGATTCGGGAAGAAAACCAGGGACCTCAGGAAATTCTTCGTCCGGATGGCGCTTGTGAGAAAAACAGCCAGCACCAGAGACAGCACTACTTTCAGCCCACAGGTCAATACGGCGTAAATCAGGGTGTTTTTCACTCCGATATTCAATGATTTTTCCGTAAAGAACATGATAAAGTTATCTAATCCCACAAAGCGGAAATCCGTAAAATTCCAAACGGTTAAACTGAAGAATAAGGACAGCAGCATCGGAAGGATAAAAAACACACCGAAAATGACCAGGGCAGGCGCTGCATACCAGGTTGTATAAATTTTCTTTTTATTCATGCTTTCCTCCAGCAGTGCGTTTTCTCGCACCTTTAGGTATGGGTGAACTTCCTTTGTTCAGCCTTCCTCCGGATGTGTTTTTCTCACCGGATTAATTCTCCCAGTCCAGTCCCAGCTGAACAGCCTGTTTATAGCAGTCCTGGTCATAGGCCTTCGCCGCTTCCTCTCCCGTCGTCTGACCGGAACCGCATTCCTGGCAGAGAGCCGGGCAGTTCGCGCCTTTTACTGCGGTCAGGAATTCCAGGGCAACCTGGGTCTTACCGCTCTCAAAATAGGTTTCCATATCCTTTACCGCCGCATAAGCAGTATCCGGTACTTCATAACCTTTGATGCAGTAGGGGCCGTCCGGTAAAGCCTTGGAGGTGTAGGCATCTAAGGCCTCATCTGATATGTAAAATTCCATAAAACGTTTAATATCTTCCTCTTTGCCCGTATTTTTGTTGCCGTACAGGTTATTGATGGGCATCCATGCTGTCAGGCCATGGTCATCAGGATCATCTCCGGGTACGCCGAATGCTCCGATATTATTTACTTCATCTCCATACAACTCATAGATATTCGATAGTGCTTGTGTCAAAATGACCCAATGAGCTACATTCCCGCTGATCATCTGCTCAAAGCCATCTTCATGAGTAGCCGCCAGGTAATCTTCGTTATAGTACGGTGTTGTCTGAGCCAGTTTATTCCAGCTCTCAAGCGCTGCCGGGGTTGTGGCGTATTTCGCTGTTCCGGCCTCAAATTCCTTGGCAAAATCAGGTTCTTTCGCTAATACGTTATAGTTATCTCCTAAGAATAAGATCTGAGAGGTCCAGCTATCGGCGAAGGTCCCCAGCAGGGCAGTATAACCCGCTTCCTTTATCGTGTCACAATTGGCGATAAAATCATCCCAGGTATGTGGAATCTCAAGACCCAGTTTTTCATATAAAGGTTTATAATACAGGACACAGCCCGCCTGGGTAGATGACATCGGTACTCCATATACCGCATCCCCCACCTGTACAGAATTCCGGTAGGTGTCATCTAACCGCTCCTGCCATTCTTCCCCGGAAATATCGATAAAATATTCAGATGGGTTCAGGGCAAACAATAAAGAGCCTGAATTGTAAACACAAATATCAGCCATATCGCCGGATGCCAGTCTCGTTTTTACGATATTATCTCCTTCCGCTCCTCCGGGCCTGGTCTCCATTTCCACGGTAATCCCCAGTTTTTCCTTGGCCAGATTACAGACTTCCTGCAGACCGGCCATTGGGGCATCCGTAGCGATCAGCATCGTGAGGGTGGCTTCTTTGTATTCCCATTCTCCATCCGGCGCCGGTGTCTGGTCCTGCGTGCCGGGTTCAGCTTCCTGTGCCGCGTTCTGTTCCGTTTTCTGGTCTGGCTGTTGCCCTTCCTTTTCCGCCTCTTCTGCTTTACCTGCGCATCCCATAAGCATCACCGCGCTCATGATTCCCGCCATAATTAACGCTAACCATTTCTTCCTTCTCATTCCTAACATCCTCCCTGATTTTTTATTATATATGTAATTCTGTAACGACCTGATCCCACATGGCCTGTCATCTCAGAACCGTCCCCGTTAAATTCCACTCCATCGTCACAGAGAATCTTTGCTGCATCTGCCAGAACAATCGCTGCGGTAGTATTGGCCGGAATCTCCGTCTGCAGGGTCACCTGATTCCCACTGCGCTCCCATTGCACCTCCACCTTACCATACATCGTGCTGATGCCTGACCGGACATAGGTGAGACCGCCGCCTATATGCGGCTGTATCACCGTATGTTTATAGCCGGGTCTGTGTTCATCCAACTGAATGCCGGCTGCAACTGTGTACAGCCATTCCCCGATCGCCCCATACGCATAGTGGTTAAAGGAATTCATATCCGGACTCCACATGGTTCCATCCGGACGAATCCCATCCCAATGTTCCCATATGGTAGTTGCCCCCCGTTTCACCTGATACAGCCAGGACGGGAAATCATCTTTCAGCAGCAATTCATAGGCTTCTTTTGTATGACCGTTCTGACTGAGTGCGTGCGTAAAATACGGAGTGCCTACAAATCCGGTTACCAGATGCCCATCTTCTTTTTTTAATGCATCCAGCAGATGCTCCACCGTCTTTTCCCGGAACTTATCCGGAACCAGTCCAAAATACAGCGATATAATATAAGCGGTTTGGGTATGTATCTTCAGATTGCCTTCCCTGTCGAAGAATTTCTCAACAAACTCTTTTTGCAGAGACCTTTCCAACCGGGTATATTCCTCCCTATCCTCCTGTTTTCCAAGAACAGCGGCAGTCTTTGCCAGAAGCCGGGTGGAATAGATATAGTACACAGCACAGACAAACTCAGCCGGCGTAGCCCCAAAGTAACTCCCCTCCTCGGCATCCAGGGCCACCCAGTCCGCCAGCTGCAGCCGGTATTCCCATATCACGCCCTGGGAATGGCTGCGCATAAACTCTACCCATCCCTTCATGCTGTCATACTGGGTCTTCAGTACGTCTTCATCTGCATAAGCAAGATACAGGCTCCACGGGACAATGACAGCCGCGTCCGCCCAGGCGGTTCCGGAATGAGTCCCCATGTTCATCAGCCAGTTATCAATCGGACGTCCGTCGGTTGGAAATATATTGGGCACCACATGGGGTACTCCGCCTTCTGCCGTCTGATCCGCCGCCAGATCCTTCAGCCATTTCCGGTAAAAAGAATCGGCATTCATCAGAAAACACGCCGTGGGGCAGAAGATCTGTGCATCACCGGTCCAGCCCAGCCGTTCATCTCTTTGCGGACAGTCTGTGGGGACATCCAGGAAATTCCCTTTCATGCTCCACTCAATATTGTGCTGCAGCTGGTTCAGATCGGGATTCGAGCATACAAAGCTGCCGGTTTTCTCCATATCGGAATACAGCACACAGGCCGTAAAATCTTCCAATTCCGGTTTCCCGGGATATTCCGCGATTCTGGCATACTGGAATCCCTGGAATACAAAATAAGGTTCATACACCGCCATAGCGTCATCCCTGCAGTAGTATGTAAGTGTAGCCTTAGCGCCTCTTAGATTATCTATGTACATATTCCCCTGCTGGTCCAGAATCTCAAAACAATTTAGTTCCGCTTTGGCCCCCTCATACCCCTGGACACGGAACTTGATAAATCCGGTCAGATTTTGGCCGAAATCAAGTATGGTATCCCCGTTTGGCGCCTTGAAGATCCGCTTCGCCGGTATTTCTTCCATCACTTTGACCGTACAGCCGGACTGTGCTTCCACAACTTTTGCGGTCAGCGGCACCGTATCGACCGGGGTCCAGGAAGAGGCATCCGACGTATCCACGCACCAATCCGGGATTTCCCGTCTGGCGTCATAGGTCTCTCCGTCATAAATCTCCGAGAAGATAACCGGGGCGTCCGCGCCCTGCCAGGTGCTATCGCTTGAGATCAGCTGCCTGCTGCCGTCCCTGTACTTCAGAATGATACAGCAGGAAAAAGCGGTTCTGGTCCCATAGAGATTACGTTCCTTTAAAAATCCTACGGTTCCCTTATACCAGCCCGGGCCCAGTATCGCTCCCGCCGTATTCTCTCCCGGATGCAGCTCGTCCGTTATATCATACATTTGGTAGCATAATCTGTCCCGGTAGGATGTCCATCCCGGAGTCATATAATCATTTCCGATTCTGTGCCCATTACAGTAAAATTGATAAACTCCCAGGGCTGTGGCACAGACGTAGGCTTCCTGCAGTTCTTTTGATATGGAAAAATTTCCTCTGACATAAGTCCCTTTTGAATCTTTCCCATTTTCATCCACCGTTACAAAATCCGCATCCCACTTTCCCGCATTTCCCAGAGCCGTAACAAACCAACCAGACTCCCACGGTGAAGTCTCTTCGTAATTGTCCGTGACCCGGACCTGAAAGAAATATTTTGTGCACGATTCCGGTTCAAATCCATTGGGCTTTACATGTACCGATTGATCGGATTCCACTTCTTGGCTGTCATAGACCGTCTGTTCAAAATCGGCATCCAATGCAAGGACAAGGCGGTAAGATTTCTGAACCACATTTCTTCTCTCGCTGCTCAGTACCCAGGTAAATTCCGGAATCTTGTCGACTCCGACAGGTGTTTTCTGGTTATCCACTCTGAGCTTTCTTAATTTTAACATGTATGTCGACCTCCTTTCTATGACTTATCTTAATCGAATGTCTGTAGTTTTGACATGGAATAATTTGCTATAACACACTTACAAAGCAATACAAAAAACGTGCGCCGCCGGGCGCACTGCCAGAAAGAGACGCGGATTCGTTATTAAACGAAACCGCGTCTCTTTCTATTACATCTGATCATTCAATCGGCCAACAGCAAGCGGAAGATTACTCGCCAAAGCTGGCCCCGAATTATCCCTTACTTTCATTCCAAGGTTCAGTATAGCCAGGGCTGTAAGGCCGCCCGCCGTGACCGTTATTTACAGATGCACCTGCTGCCGGCTCACTCACGTCTGTTCCCAGTAGGCGCCATACGACCGTTCCAGTCTCCTGTTCCGGCAGAATTCATTATAGCTCCAGTTAAGCCCGGCCGCCCTCAGGTTCTCGATTTGTTTCCTGTTCTGTATGGGAAATGCCAGGGGAACCCGGGACTGATAACCAGGCAGTTTCTCACTCAGTCCTTCCTGTACGCCGGGCGTCAGATCCTGTGCTTCGATGCGCACCCCCTTCGCTATGACCATAAAGTCAATGATATGCTGCAGCATCCGCTGCGTCACCGGGGAATATTCCTGCTGTTCCTGAAGCGGACACATTTCCTCCGTGTTACGCACCAGTTCGCACTCTCCGGAAAAAGGATAGTAAACAAACCTATAATCCCGGTCCACTGCGATCTTCGCACTGTCGCAGAACTCACTGTAGATCACCTCTCTGCGCATCCCGGGTTCCCGGTACTGTACCGCTATATCTCTGGAATATCCAAAAGGCCTCTCATCTCCCATATAGGCCAGGATAGTAGCACCGATATCCATATTCCCGGTCAGCGTTTCACAGACCTTCCCCTGAGGCAGTTCCGGGTGATGTGCCACGATCAGCGGGATATCCAATTGCGCCCCGTACAGAAACGGCCCCTTCTGGCGCATCCCGTAGTCCCCGCACAGGTCACCGTGATCCGCCGAGAACAGGATCAGTGTATCATCATACAGCCCTCTCTCCTCCAGATGGCGGATCAGCCTCCCCACCTGAAAATCAATCTCTTCCACCAGGCAGCCATACTTTTTCCGGTAGTCCCGGTGGTCCTCCTCCGTAAACTGGCCGTCCAGCCGGTATTTCCGGTAACGGGCCACCTCACAGGGCGGATCATAATGAAGGTGAAGATTGGCCGTTGGCTGTTCTCTGTCTTCGTACGCTTGCGGATAAGGGTCCAGGGGTGTATGCGGCCCCTGGAAGGAAATCCAGGCAAAAAAGGGAGTATCGTTATCCTCCATGAATTCCATCGCCCGGTCCGCTATCCAGTTTTCATAATACAGTTGCCGTCCGAACGGGAAACAGCCGTCTTTTTCCGGAAATACATCCAGGTTAGCAAACTCCACCGCCTGCGCTGTCCCATCCATAGCTTTTATTTTTTCTTTCAGCCATACCAGATAATCCTCCTGCTCCCCCAGTCGGTTTTCTTCCATCTGATATGCCGTCTGGAATCCTTTGGTATCTCTGGCTGGATAATGATGCAGCTTTCCAAAGCATCCCGTCCGGTATCCCAGGGCGTTTACCCTGTCCGGGAGACACTCGATTCCCTCACGAAACGGAACGTCGTTGGTCCACACCTGATGGTCGCTGACATACCTGCCGGTCATCATAGAAGCCCTGGCCGGGGCACACACCGGAGAAGCGGTCACGGCGCTCGTAAACATCACCCCCTCCTTTGCCAGCCGGTCAATATTGGGGGTGTACGTGTCTTTTGCACCATAGCAGGATAAATGGTCCAGCCGCAGCTGATCGCACAGGATCACCGCCACATTTTTCTTCTTCATTACAATCTCCATTTCCGCAGCCTGATCTGGCTGCACAAATTTTCTCCGTTACTCTACTGAGCTGTCTTCCTCACACAAAACATCCTTCTCTATCACTCGATCTCGATCTTCAATACCACCGGCAGCTTTAATGTCTTAAGCCCGGTTGTGACTTCCAGCCAATCCCCGCGATATTCAAACAACGGACTGCATTCCTGCCCCAGTACCTGGATATTTCTTATAGCACTGACCAGATAACCGGCCCCGCGTCCCAGAGAATGGATCCTGACGATGCCGTCCACCGGCCATCTCATCACGATCGCATATATGTAGTTGGCTTTTGCGGTAAACCGTATATCTTCCGGCGTAAATAAGGGCGCCTGCTGGTCCTGGAAATGGCCTTCCTTCATCTGCGTCGGTCCTTCCCCGTAGGTCTTCCAGTAGGTTGTCCCGTAGACCGCCTCGCCGTTTATCGCAAGCCAGGCGCCGATATCCATCAGAATCTTCCGTTCCTCTGCTGCGATCGTGCCGTCGGCCTTGGGTCCTATATTCAGCAGCAGCGCGCCATTCTTACTGACCACGTCGATCAGGTCCCACAGGATTTCTTCAGCGGGTTTGTAAATATTGTCCTTTGTATAGCACCAGGAATTCCGCGCCGTAGAAGTATCGCTCTGCCAGAAATCCGGTGAAATGCCGCCGAGCTTCCCCCGTTCCACATCCTTTACCGCACTTTTGTGCACATAGCTGTCGAATTTTGCGGCGATGGCAGTCTGAAGGCCCCATTCATAACTTCTGTTATAATAATAGGCTGCGAACTTTCTAAGATAAGGTTTGAAGGCGCTCACCTGGATCCACCAGTCAAAATACAGCAGAGCGGGCTGATAGCGGTCCACCATCTCACAGGTCCGTAACAGCCAGTCTTCCAGGAAAGCTTCATCCGGCGGGTTATCATACAGGCTGTCCTGATCCCTGGTGATACCGGCCGCCGGACCGTACAGCTCCTGATACTCCGGATCACACACATCCGTGTCCCCGTGAAGCCTCCCATGGTTGAAAAACCACCAATGTTCCGCCCGGTGGGACGATACGCCGAACATCATTCCCCGTTTTCCGGCCTGCTCTTTTAATTCTTCCAGTATATCCCTTTTCGGCCCCATCTGAACCGCATTCCAGCGGGACAGTCCGCTGTCGTACATCTGGAATCCATCGTGGTGTTCTCCCACCGGAACAATAAATCGGGCCCCAGCAACCTGGAACAGCTCTCCCCACTCGTCCGCCTGAAAATTCTCAGCCCGGAACTCAGGAATAAAATCCTTATATCCAAATTGGTTTAATGCACCATATTTTTTCACATGGTATCTGTTTTCCCTGGAATTCTCCTTATACATATGCCGCGGGTACCACTCGCTGCCAAATTCGGGCACACTATACACGCCCCAATGGATAAAGATACCGAATTTCGCCTTCTGGTACCAGTCCGGTGCCGGGTGCTCACACAAAGATTCCCAGGAATCCCTGTACGGCCCCTGTGCGATCACTTTCTCGATTTGACGCAGATAACCTTTTCTGTCCATATTCTCTCCCTCCTATCCTTTCACGGCTCCCGCCGTCATACCTCCCACGATATATTTCTGCAGGCACAAAAACAAAATCAAAATGGGCAGAATCGTGAGTGTCAGCGCCGCGAACACGTAATTCCAGTCCCTGGCATACATGCCGAAGAAATTATAGATCGTGAGGGGGACGGTCCATTTGGCGGAGGAATTCACAAAGAACAGCGGTAGCATAAAATCATTCCACACGCTGATGGCCGTGATCACCACATTGGTCATCATGATCGGTTTCAGGATGGGCAGCAGTACCCGGAAAATCAGATTTCGGATGCTGCATCCATCGATGATGGCCGCTTCGTCGATTTCCTGGGGAACCCCCTTCACAAATCCGGAGAACGTCATGATCGTAAACGGCATCCTCATCCCCACATAGATACAGATAATGGCCATTCTGGTCCCGTAGATATGAAGCACCTTCAGCAACGCGAAGGTACTGGCCGTCTGCATGGTCATAGTCAGTCCCAGCAGGAAAAAATAATACAGGGAACGGGAACAACGGTCATTTCTTCTTCCTATGACGATGCCGGCCAGTGCGCCCGCCAGAATCGTAAGCAGAGTGGCTGTAACGGTTATTAGGATACTGTTTTTATAACCGCCCAGGATATTTCCCACCTCCAGCACGTGAACATAGTTTTCCCAATGGAACTGCTCCGGCCAGCTTAAATCAAAAAGGATCGCCTGGCTGTTATCTTTTACGGAACCCAAGAGCATCATAGCCACCGGCACCAGATACAGGCAAGCCAGTCCCGCAAGGAACACATATTTGATACTACTGTATAGTTTTCTGCGCTTCATTACAGCTCGACCTCCCTTCTTCGAAGTATTCTGTTAAGTATAAATGAGATGACCGTCACGATCATCATCAGCACAACCGCTGAGGCACTGGATTCTCCCAAAAGACCCAGGCCAAAGGCACGATAGGTAAAAGTACTTAATACCTGTGTGTCAAATCCAGGGCCCCCGTTGGTCAGCACATAGATCAGGTCGAATACTTTGAGGCTTCCGGTGATATTCAGAGTAATAATCACGGTAAAGGACGGCACCAGCAGCGGTAGAGTGATGTGGCGGAACTGATTCAGGCGGCTGATTCCCTCTGTCTCAGCAGCCTCGTAGTAATCCCTGGGGATGGCCTGGAGGCCGGATATAAAGATAAACATATTGAATCCCGACCACATCCAACCCTCAATCAGGATCACGGAGCCCATAGCCGTTCCGTAGGAAGCCAGCCAGTCCTGGGCCATAGGCGACAGATGCAGTACCTGCAGCAGATTGTTCAAAAGACCTTCCCGGGCCAGGATCGAGGTGAAGATAACCCCGATAATCAGCGGGCTTAACACACAGGGCACGTAAAATATGGTTCTCAGTACGCTGTTCAGCCTCGTGGCTTTCAGCAGTCCCAGCGCCAGCAGCAGGCCGAACAAGGTCTTCAGTATGGTGGTTGAGAAAGCAAATAACAAAGTATTGCCGAGGGACCTTATGAAGATCGGGTCCTGAAAAATCGTGGCATAGTTATCTATCCCGCGGAAAACCGGCTGAAACAGCCTATCGATATTCCAGTCCGTGAACGATAGTACCATACTCATCAGAAAGGGTACCACGATGAACAGACCGTAGAAAAAGAGGGCCGGAATGGAAAGCCTGGCCGTATAAAAACTTTTTTTGGTATTACTTTTCCTTCGCATCTATACTATTCCTCCTGTTTTTGGGCGCAAAAAGGGCTGCTGCACAAAGGGGAGCATTCAGCTTCTGACATGGTGCATCCTGAATACCTATTCCTGTGCAGCAGCCCCAACCCGTCCGGGACTGTTAGAATCCCGGCGCCTGTTTTTCCTTCATATATTTATCAACATCACCCTGGAACCGCTCCAGCAGCGCCTGTCCATCCATCTTCCCTTTCGAGGGCGCCTCCAGATAATATACCCACAGGGTACTGCTGAATAAGGGCTGCAGATCGTTGAGGATCGGGTTCATCTCCTCCACCAGCTTCCCGCTGTCCAGATATTCCTGATAGAGCTTGAGCACTTCCTCATTCATCTTCCCGCCGTCCACATCCGGGAATGCCGGGAATCCGGCGTTTTCCTCAAACCAGAGATTGCAGTATTCCGGGGTGGACCACAGATTGAAGATCTCTTTTACCGTATCCAGATTCTTAGAGTCTTTGTATGCGGAAAATCCGATGGAATTATACACTGCCCCCATGACATCATTCTTGTCAAAATCTGCCGGCATATTAAACATCCCGATCTGAGCATCCGGGAAAGTCCCCTCGATCGTACCGACCATCAGGGAGGTTCCGTACAGCATGGCCCCTTCCCCTTTTGACAGCCGCTCCAGACAGCTGTCATAGCTGACGGTCAGATAGTCCTCATTGACATAGCCCTTCGTAAAATTGGACAGGTAGTTATCGATCACCTGTGCGAGCTCCGGGTAATCCGTAAGCTTCGCCTGATTGCTGAGCACTGCATCGGCGAACTCGTAGCTCTTCTCATCGCTGCCGAAAGCGCGGCTGAAGCCTGATGTCATCCAGATCTGCGGTACCCAGGTGTCGGACGGGAGCAGTATCGGGGTAACACCCGCTGCTTTCAGCGTCTCACACATCTGGTCAAATTCCTCCGGTGTCTTGGGAAGATTCGTGATTCCGTTCTCTTCCAACACCTTCTTATTATAGATCATACCCTGTATTCCATTGAAGGACTTGAAGGTAAACGAATAGATTTTCCCGTCGTCATGGGTGGAGATATCCGGATTAACCAGACGTGACGTCCACGCTTCCCCTGTCAAATCCGCCAGGTACTTCGGCGCATCAATCAGGCCGTACAGCTGGGGCACACTGTAATCGATCATATCCGGGCATTCCCCGGATCCCAGTTTCATTTTCAGCAGGTTATCATACTGGTCGTCCGGTACTACCTGCAGATCCACCGTGATATTTTCTTCCTCTTTCAATTTGGTGATCATTTTCCCAAGTCCCGGATAATTTCTGGACTGCATCACCATGGCGGAGACTCTTCTCTCTTCCTTGTCCCCCGCATCCGCTGCCTGATTCTTATCCGCCTGACTCTCTTCTTTTACCGCAGGACTCTCCTCCGCCGTACTGCTGTCCGGCTTGGATGGCTGCGCCGCCTGGCCGCATCCCGCTAACCCTGATACCCCGACCATCACCGTACATAGCAGCGCACATAGCCGGTTCACACTTTTCTTTTTCATTAGTTAAATCCTCCTTTCTTTTATGTGCTCATGTTACCATTTCAAGCGCTTATGGAGAATGTAAGAAAGAAAAATTTTCTATGGATTATTGGAAACTCTTTTTCGATACTCCGAAGGTGCCATTCCCTCCTGTTTTTTAAATATCTTAGAAAAATACATGGAATCCTGATAACCGATCTCCTCTGCGATCTTCTTCAATGAGATCTCCGGCACCGCTGACAGCAGTTCCTTTGCTTTCTTCAAGCGCAGTCTCTGAAGGTATTCATTGGGCGTACATTCATAATGTTCCCGGAAAATAGACCGCAGATAGATCGGCACAAATCCGAACCGTTCCTGGAGGACGGCACTGGTAATCTGTGTGGCGAACTGTTCTTCCAGATACTTCTTCATCTCCCAGGCCAACGCCTTTTTATTGCCCCCCTCACTGACATTGAAGCGGAAGCAGTATAAAATCACTTCCTGCAGTCCTTCTTCGATTTCCTGCAGGTCATACCCCTGTTCCATCACCTTCAGAATGTCTTCCTCCAGATCGGCATAGGCGCACTCACAGTTGGCCCTTCCGCAGATATTCTGGAAAAAACGTTTGATGTTGTCCACCAGCACGCTTCTGATATCCCCCGTCAACTCTAACTCATGGCGCAGCGCACGGGAAATCCCTTCGATACTGTTATAAACCGCAACGAAACCGCTGTCCCTGGGCCTGCTTTGCAGGGCCTCAAAGTCCTCCCGCCGTTCACCAATATGCATAGGGAAAAAGCCGGAAGCCGATATCCGCATGTTTTTCTTAGCCAACCGTCCCAGTTCTTCATAGGCCCTGTGAATCTGACCCATAGCAACAGGTGTCTCCCCTAAGATAGCCGTCACAGGCACCCCCTCTTCCTGATCCAGCTGTTGTATGAGCGTCCTTATTCTCCTGCTCACACCCGTAACCGTTTCTTTAACCAGCAGGATCCACTCCGCCTGGTATCTCCCATTGATCAGCCAATAGCTTTCGGCTGGAAACTCCCGTCCCAGCAGCTCACGGATTCTTTTTACACGCTCTTTTTGCCGGACGGTCATAAAATAGCCTTCGTCTGTCATCTGGTAGGTCCCGGCCCAGAAAGCTCCGATATAATACTTTTCCCCGTCCAGTCCCAACCCGCTCTTCGCACTGTCCTCTCCTAACAACAGATGCTCATGAAGTTCCTGCATCCGTTTATAATCCCTGGCCTGAAACTCGTCCTCCAGTTTATCAAGCAGATCCGCCAGTTTTTCCTTGTTCAAAGGCTTTAGCAGGTATTCTTTCACCCCATAGCAGATCGCCTGCTGGGCATAGGCGAATTCCCGGTAACCGCTTACTATGACGGTTACCACCTGCAGCTTTTGATCCTGGATATATTTTAATACCTCCATACCGTCCAGCACCGGCATGTTGATGTCCAGAAACGCCAGCGAGATTTTGTGGTTTTTAAGCGCCTCGATCGCTTCCTGCCCGTCCGCAGCCCTGGCTGCCACGTGAAAAGCCACGTTCAGCTTCTCGATATTATTACTCAGGTTCCTCAACAGGGGAAGTTCATCTTCCGCCACCAATACTTCAATCATTCTTCAATCCTCCGATACACACCACTGCGCCCTCGCTCCCGATTCCAGGCATCTTAATTTCAAAAAGCATTGCATTTCCATAATTCATCCACAGACGCATCATCACATTGATCAGCGACAACCCGCCGATCTTCAGATTCTCCATCATTTCCTTGGGCTTCTTCGTCTGTATCAGGGAAAGCTGCCTGCTGATCTCTTCCATCTGCTCCTGATCCATGCCCACACCGTTATCCCGCACTTCCAGATACCAGTTCCTCTCGTCTTCATAGCATCGGATTTCGAGCTGCCATGGAAACCCCTTCTTCTTAAATCCATGCCGGAAACAATTCTCCACCAGAGGCTGCAGGACATACTTGGGAATCTGTATCCGGCAGTCGATCCCGGAAGAGATCCGGTACTCAAATTTGTCCTCGTAGCGCACTTTCATAAGATCCAGATAATTCTCGGCATGCCTGATCTCCTCCTGCACCTGTACCCGGGCATCGCCGTATTCGGTGTTGTACCGGATCATCTCCGACAGCTTCTGGCACATAAGGACCGCTTTTTCATTTTCCCCCTCATCTGCCAGCGCCCCGATGACAGCGATGGCATTGTGGATGAAATGAGGGTCCATCTGGGCCTGTAATGCCAGCAGCTGGGCGTTGAGCTCACTGGTCCTGGCGAGAACCACTTCGTCCATGGACTGGCGCAGATTTCCCATCATCTGATTAAATGCCGTTTCTATGTGGGCAAATTCATCATAACCGCCTTCCAGCACAAGTCCTTGTTCCGCTCCTCCACCCTCAATTTTCGTTACCGATTCACACAACTTTATGAGCGGGCTGGTCAGCCTGGTCAGAATCGATTTCTGTATGATAAACACTCCGCCGGTCAATACAATCAGCACGGCCAGGATGGTGAGCATCATATTCCGCATGAACACCGCCTGTCCGCTGTTATCCCGCTCCATCTCTATCTGAATACCATATTTCTCTATCGGAACGGCCCGGCGGATAATTGCCTTATCTTTCACCGACTCGGGAATCTCTCTGTCCGAGCCGAACAGAAACTCTTTGCTCTTAAGATCCTTCACGCAGAAATATTCGGTGTCGGCCCCGGTGTTGAGCATCCTGCCCAACACTGTTATGGATAACTGCACCTCCACATAACCAAGAGGGGTCCCCCTTAACATTGGGTCTTCCTGGATCGCGCGGATCACCGACACGTATCCCGGATTTGATTTCAATGTCAGCCGGTCCTCCCGGCAGTTTTCGTAAAGGCTGTATATCCCATCCTGCGCCAGTTCCTTCTCTATGTTGTCTATGCGATCCGATCCAAGGTATTCCACCACTTTTTCATTGTCCACCGCATTACCTGTATAGACAAAATCCCCGTACCGGTTATAGATACATACGCGGCTGGCCACATCTGTCTTCAGGATATAAGACCACATAAATTCATGGATACGCTTCGTCTCCACCACTTCACTCTGAAAATAATTGTCAGGATTCTGAACATCCAGATCTTTTAATACACCCACTATGTAATTGTTCGTGCTCAGCTGCAGGGCGATACTGTCCAGCATTTCGATAGAAGTCTCCATCCCGCTACTCACCTTCTGGATCGTGCGCTCCATCTCTTCCGCATTTTGGTCCGAACGGATATCCAGATAATACCAGAGAAAGGAAACCAGAAATACCATGATGATGGCTCCGATCACGCATACGTTGGTGAGAAGCAGTTTAAAGCGGAATTTGTATTTGCGCATCTTTCATCCTCCCTCATTGGACTTTATCCTGATATCTTCTGTATATGGCAGGCACTTTCCCATTTTATCATAAGCAGCCCTGTTTGGCGAAATAGTTCTGAATTTAAGTATAACAGATCTCTATAAAAAGTGGATATTTATTGCTTTGATTCCTGTGGATGTGTTTTGGGAGAGCTTAACCGCAGCGGACATTCCAGTATAAATAGAGTTCCGCTTGCGGAACTCTCCGCCTGCGGCGGGCCGCGTAAGCGGCATCTTCCTTTCCTCCGCAGTGCGATCCCCGCGGAGCGTTTTATTTCATAGGAGCACTTTCCCATGAAATAAAGAATATCCCACCCGTCCTTTTATGACTTGTGGGATACTCTCCATACATTCCTGTTCACTTATACATTCCTGCTCACTTATCAATTACCGCCATAGTCCTGTCCACCAGCTCCCTGATGCTGATCTGATGAAATCCTGACACTCCGGTTTTCAGCGAATCTCCAACCGGCTCCTTCCAATGATCCGGAATCCTCTCAAAGCCTGCGGCCAGGCCCACGATGGAGCCCACGGTCGCCCCGTTACAGTCCGTATCGAATCCGCATTCCATAGCGATTCCGAGACTCTTCTCAAAATCCAGCTCCCCATACAGTAGGGACAGAGCCACCACAACCGCGTTGCTGATGGTGTGGCACCAATCGTGGCTGCTGGTTTCATCAAACTGATTATGCAGCTTCTCAATGACGTCTCCCAGGCCAACTCCCATCCTGTAGTCCTTTCGCACCTGTTCGAGTGCGCTGTACAGACGGCTGGTGACCGGGATCTGCGCTGTGCCCGCCTCCAGGATCTTTTCCGGCTCCCGGACCGCATAAGCCGCAGCCAGCATGGCCGCTACGAACATTTCCCCATATATACCGTTCTTCACATGGGATATCCTGGCATCCTTCCAGGCAAGGGAAGCTGCCCGTTCCGGGTCCCCAGGGCATACATATCCGAAGATATCCGCCCGGATCTGCGCACCGATCCATTCCCGGTAGGGATTTTTCCACCAGCCGCACCTGGGAGCCTCTATCAGATTCCCGATATTGCGGTAAGCCACCCGCTCCGATGTGGAGACATGTCCCATCGGGAGGCTGGTAATCCATGTCCATGCCACATCATCACTGGTAAACTCATATCCGTATTCTTCCAGCACCTTTAATCCCAGAGCCGTGTAGTTGGTATCGTCATCTTCGGTCATCATGGTCACATTGTTGATCCAGTGTGTAATATTGTCGCAAAAAGCATTTTCCCCATCATTGGAAACCTGATATTTATCAATAATCTCCCGGGGTACATCGGAGGAAAGGAAATGCCGGACCGGATAATTATCCGTATCCGCCAAAAATCCCCTGATTCTGTCCCGATGCCATCCCTCGATCGGCTGTCCCAGCAGGCATCCGGCACAACGCCCCACCCACGCGCCATATATTTTATCGAAGAGCTGCTCTTTTGGGACGATCCATTTCTGAGGCCTTATCTTCTCCCTCAGCTTTCGGATCTCTTCCAATTCATCCGGTTCCTGATGGGGACAGGTTTCCCTGACCGGAAGGGCTTCGATCTCTTCCAGCAGCCGGTACGCCTTCTCCTCTCTTTCCTTCGTATATTCCGGAAGCTTTAAGATTTCAGCAGCCGGTTCTTTATACGCCGATACATCTTTCCCTTCTTCTTCGGACTGGATCAGTTCCACCGGCAGATACTCCGCATAGGTCATCCACTCTGTATTTTTAATCATAGCACTCTCTCCTCCTCTTTATAATCCTCTTCCTTAGTCCCGGTTACCCCCGGGGAATCCTCCGTCAAGTCCGGAAAAAAGCACAACCTTTTCCCGGAGCTGTCCATACCTGTAATCCGGTTGCCTTCATAGCGGACATGGAACCGATGATCCCGGAATTGGTATTGAATACGAACCGGGTCGAATGTCATCGGAATCCGGACCGGAACATGCAGCGGCAGATCATACAGATAAAGCCATCCGCCGCTCATATCCCAGCGGATCTTCTGCCGGTCAAGCGCAGCCGAAAGCGGCTCTTCCCGGATCCCCTGATGCAGACGGATACGCGCGCTGAGCGGTCTTTTCACCATGATTTCCGCATTTCCATCATGTTCGTAGGGACTCCGGAAGCGAAGCGACGGATCTTCCCTATCAAACAGCAGATTCACATCGGCGATTCCTTCCTGATAGCGGACCACATGGCCGTATGCCTGACATAACCCGCTCACACCGCCGCCCACGATATCCCAGTTAAAAGACATCTGGCTGCCTGGTTCGTATTCATGACCGTAAGGGCAGGGAAACCCAAATGCCCCCTGCATCCTGCTGCCGAACCGGTCGGTAGCAGGGTCTTGGGCAACTTCATCCGGAAGCCAGCTTACGTCCAGAAGCTGGGACGGCAGCACGTGTCCGCGGATCATGCGGTCGGCCATATCATAATATTCCGGATATCCCGCTCTGCCCAGACACAGACATGCCTCCATCAGATCACAGGTGTTATTGATCTCTCCCACCAGATCGTCGGGCCTCCCCGCATTTTCCAGGCACCAGCCGAAATCCAGGGCGATCTGACCGAATCCATTTTCAAAAAACGCCCGCACCCGGTCCAGGATCTGACTGTCATGCAGAAGATCTCCCAGCATCGCCACCCCGGATATGGTCGAGGTCGTCGAGTGGATATGTCTGGCAAACAGATCCGCATCAAAGGTTCCGTCCTGGCGCAGCATGACACAAAAACAGGTCTTTGTCAGACGGATGGCCTGACTTAACGCCTCCGGCAGCGGCCATTCCCGGTATAGGCGCACCAGAGCGCCGATATACCGCCCCAATGTGGACGAAAACCGGTATACCTCGGCAGAATCGCTGGCCCCGCACATCACTTTTCCACCGCGTTCCTTTTCATACTGCTCGGTTTTCCACATTCCGGTATCAAAATCTGCATAGGTATCCACCATTTGAATCAGGTGTACCGCCATTTTCTTCGCCTGCTCATCATCCGGATTTCTCTTTATCATAGAAGTAAAGGCATACATTGCTTCCCGAAGATTATGTAAATCACACAGAGGGACTTCTTCGAATGTATTCAGATCCAGATTGGCCGGCATACCTGTTTGATTATCAAATATGTGAAATGCCCAGTACCTCAGATGCTCATAGATTTCCTCCGGTACTGCCTCCCCGGTTATAAAAGATGCATTCACCAGAGCGTCCCACCATCTGCCCATGGTGTGCACCGCGCTGTAGCTTTCATGGTGGCTGTTTCCCAGGCGTTCCTCTTCGACATAATTATAGAAATAGGGCAGATACCGCCTGGCCGGATCATACCATGTCAGCATCGGCCGCATGCCCTGCCGGATCGCCAGCATGAGGTCAGAATCGTTACTCTTCACATACTTGGGATATTCCATTTGCTTTTCCTCCTTCTCTGCTTCTCTCTATCCCTTCACGCTTCCCGAGGTCATCCCCTCCACGAAAGAATCCTGCATCAGGAAATAGATGACCACAATCGGCAGGATTGAAATAATTGCCGCCGCGTAGATGAATCCGAAATCACTGCCGCTCTTTCCCACGAAATTATAAAATCTCAGCGAAACTGTCCGCATTGACTCCTGCTGCAAAAAGGTATTGGAGAACAGGAATTCATTCCACGTATTCACAAAAACGATCAGCAGGACACTGGTAAAGATCGGCTTGGCTAACGGCACCACATTGTATATAAAATTCTGCATTTCCCCGGCGCCGTCGATCCGGGCGGCTTCGTCCAGTTCTTTTGGCAGTCCCTCGAAAAATGCATACATGAACATAAAATTAAAACTGATATTGATTGCCGAGTAAATCAGTATCATCCCCAGATGGGTATTGACCAGATTGATTTTATAAAAGAAAAAGAATAAGGGTACGATAATGGCAAATGTGGGCACCGCCAGGCCTGCCACGAAGTATGTGTGAAAGAACCGCGGAAAGAAGCAGTGCATCTTGGTCAGTCCGTACACCGCAAATGCCACGATCAGGAGTACAATGACAGAGGAACCGATACCGATCACCAGACTGTTCCCGTATGCCTGCAGATATCCTCCCTGCACCCATGCCTGGACATAATTGGAGAAATCCAGGGATACAGGCAGGCCCACCAGCTGTCTGCCGATCTCTTCATTACTTCTCATGGAATTGAGCAAAACCACTGCCAGCGGTACAATCTGCAGCAGTGTGATGACTGCCGCTATGGTTAACTTCACCGCCTTTGACCGTTTCTTCTTCTGTGCTAATGTCATAGCCGCTCCCTCCCTCTTCTCTGTACCAGTTTCAGCAGGAAATACACGCCCAATGCCAGCAGACAGACGCTAAGGCTTAATGCGGAACCGTAGCCTGCTTCAAAATTGATGAAAGTCGTCTTATAGATTCTGGTGGAAAACACTTCGGTGGCTCCAGCCGGCCCGCCCTGTGTCATTATCCACACATAGTCAAAGGTCGTGAACGCAGCAATAATGACAAATACAAAATAAGATACGATCGTCGGTTTGATCTGGGGAAGCGTGACATTCTTAAGAATCTGCCAGGAGTTAGCCCCCTCCAGCTGCGCTGCCTCGTACAATGCCGCATCTACCTGATGCAGTGCCGACATCATCAGTACCAGCACGAATCCCCACCAGTGCCAGTTATCCACAAAGGCCGCCGCATAAAGCGCCTGGTGCTCATTCCCCAGGGGAGCGAAATCCGCCAGGCCTTTGATTCCAATCTGCTCAAAAAAGGAGCCGATTCCCGAATAAGGGCTGTAAAAGATGGAAAATATTTTGCCGGCCACCGTGGCGCTGACCACATAGGGCAAAAAACACAGGGAACGGAAAAACAGCTGGATTTTACCGATTTTCGTAAAAATCAAAGCCATACCTAACCCCAGAATCAGGGGAACAATCAGGAAAATAGACATCCATATCACATTGTTTTTAAGGGCGAAGAGAAAATCATAATCGGTAAGCATCCGCCGGAAATTATCCAATCCGTTAAATTGCGGCTCACTCAGGCCGTTCCACTGGGTAAACGCATAGTAAAACATCGAACAGGCCGGAATCAGAACGATGCTAAGGTGAACCAGAAACGCCGGCAGGATGAAGCAGGTACCTTTTATTTTCTTCTTGATGAGTCCGTTCATGAAATATCTCCTTTCATAAAACTGAAGTTTCGGGTTCTTCTTCCCTCAGAGCAAGAGCACCCTGTTTGGGAAGAAAAAAAGGCTGCGGTGTGTATCCGCCGCAGCCTCCCCGTATATGCCCTGTCATCCTGCAAACACATAACCATCCGCCAGATCCTGTTCCAGGCACTCTTGTGCTTTGAGCAGGAAGGTATCCAGATCCATCTGATCATAGAATACTTTATCCAGGTTATCGTTTAAGAACCACGCCGTCTTCGACGGATAGAACCCCCAGGGTGCATAGCCGACAGATTCCGCATTCATATTCTGATCCTGCACATCCAGTGTCGTGCGGATCTGATCCGGCATATCTTCGGGATAGTTGGATGCATCGATGGAGCGGGCGGGAGTGGAGAATCCAGCAGCCACTGCCTGCGCGCATTTCTCTTCATTCATATAAAAGTCCATCATCAGCTCCACACACAGGTCCGGATATTTGGTATCCGCATTGATTCCGATGGCTTCACCGAGGGTGATGGCGGAAGCCGCCGGCATACCATCCTTCATGGACGGCCACGCACATTGTCCCCATTCAAACTCCCAGGTCCCGGGAGGGGTGTCAACAAGAGTCAGCCAGGGTCCCTCAAAGTTAAACACTGCCTTCTGATTGGTAAACAACGTCCTTGCCTCATCATTTTTAATGGCCCCGCTCTTTTTGTCATTGATATAACCCGCATCCCAGTCCGCTTTTAACAGCGCGAACGCCCCTTTGATGTCCGGGTCATCGAATCCGATCTCTCCTTTTAACAGCTGCGCTGTCTTTTCGCCTCCCGCATAGCAGGTGATATAATGCTCATAGGGCCAGGTCAGCAGAATATTTTCTCCAGAATAGCCGAAAGATACCGGTATCAGACCGGCTGCCAATGCCGCATCACATATGTCCACAAACTCCTGCCTCGTTTTTGGTACATCCTTGCCGAGCTGGTCAAGGAGTGTTTTATTATAGGTCATGGCCGTCGCTTCCACCGAGTGGGGAAGGGCATACATTTCTCCCTTGTATTCCGTAGAATCGATCGCCCAGTCAAACATGAAATCATCCATCCCGTACTGCTCCCGGTAAGGCTCAATATTCAGCAGATGGCCCGTGGAGGCAAAATCCGGAATATCGATACTGTCCATATAGAACATGTCCGGTCCGGCTCCTGCCCCGATCTGTACCCGGATCGTATTCTGAAGGTCGGGAATCCCCTGGAAATTCACTTTCACATCCGGGTGTTTTTCCTCGAAGGGTTTGATTACATAATCCTGCCAGACCTGCTGCTGGCTCTCTTTAATATTTACTGATGTGCGATAAAGAAGTAATAGAAGTGTAAAAAATTTTGCCGTTCCTATCCGGCACTTGCGCATTGTGTCGGATAGGTCGGGCGGTTATTCGGGCAAGTCCACCTTGCCAACAAAAGAATAATAAATCTCAATGTCCTGTCTGCGGGTCTTGTTCTCGTCATAGCTGCACTCATGCACAACGATTTTCTCTACAAACTCCCGCAGCAGAGTAGGGGTAAGTTCTTCAAAGCTGGTATGCCGCCGGACAACATTCATAAACTTTTCTGCGTTCACGGTGGCTTCCTGTGCTTTGGAAAGCTCCGCTTGAATAGCAGCGGCTCTTTCTTTCAGCTCCCGTTGCTCTGCTTCATAGTCTGCCGACAGCTCTGTGAAACGCTCGTCTGATATGCGCCCGGTCACGCTGTCCTCATACAGCCGCTTGAAGATAGCGGATAACTCGGCTATGCGTTTCTCGGAGGCTTCCAGTTCCTTTTTCTTGGCGGCGTTCCTGCGTTTGCCCCCGTCCTCGTTCTGCTCAATCAAGAGTTTCATAAACCGGGCTTCATGCTTTGCCGCATAGCTGGTCACTTTCCGCAGATTGGAGAGTACACCAGCGGTCAAGAGGTCGGTGCGGATAAAGTGCGCCGTACAGTCATGGGTGCGTTTCTTGTAGTTGCCGCAGATATAACAGTCCTGCTTGCGCTTGTCCGTCTGGTATCGCTGCTGATACATCACGCTGCCGCAGTCCGCACAGAACAGTATGCCGGAGAACAAACCCACTTCATCATAGCGGTTTGGGCGTTTGCGCTGTTTGCGAAGCTCCTGCACCCGTTCCCATGTTTGGGTGTCTATGATAGGCTCGTGGTGGTTCTCGAAAATCACTTGCTTTTCCGGGGGATTTTCTACACTGTGCTTGACTTTGTAAGAAAGTTTTTCTGTCTTGAAATTTACCAGACAGCCTGTGTATTCCCGGTTTTCAAGGATATGCACTACGGTATTGGTCGCCCACTTGCACTCATAGCCGGGGTGGTAGCGGCGGGTGCTGCCCGTCCTGCGGTATTCAAGCGTTCCCGGCGTGGGGATTTGCTGCTCTGTGAGCATACGGGCTATCTTGGTCGGACCATTCCCGGCAAGACAGAGGTTGTATATCTGCTTGACTACGGGTGCAGCTTCCTCGTCAATAATGAAATTTTCATCCTCGTCCATGAGGTAGCCATACACAGGCTTGCTTGTGATGGGCTTGCCATTCATGCCTTTTGAGCGTTTTACTGCTTTGATTTTCTTGCTCGTATCTCTCACCAGCCATTCGTTAAAGATATTCCGCAGCGGGGCAAAGTCATTGTCGCCCTGTGCGCTGTCCACTCCGTCATTGATAGCGATGAAGCGGACACCTTTCTGTGGGAAAATCATTTCCGTGTACATTCCCACTTGCAGGTAGTTTCGCCCTAACCTCGACATATCCTTTACGATAACTGTCCCGACTTTTCCGGCTTCAATGTCCGCAAGCATGGCTTGAAAACCGGGTCTTTGAAAGTTCGCACCAGAATAACCGTCGTCCGTGTACCAGCGCAGATTGGAAAAGCCGTTCTGCTTTGCATAGGTTTCAAGGATACGCTTCTGATTGGAAATGGAATTGCTTTCGCCTTGCAGCTCGTCCTCATGGGATAGTCTTGGGTAAAGGGCGGTAATTGGTTGTTGGTTGGTCTGTCTTAACATAAAATCCTCCGTTTCCGACAGCCAGCCCCACTATTCCGTACCTTGATTGTACCACATGGGGCGGCTGTCTGTATAGCGGCAAAAGCGTCAAATCTGCTTCTTTATGGTCGGTCAAATCGCCGTTTTTTGTGTAGCAGCTTCCGCTTCCAGCACTTTCATCATCTTGTCGGCTGCGGTGTCGGTTGCGCCCTGCTTGAAGAAGCCGGAAACGGTAAGGACGGAGTTGCCCATGCGGATTTCCGTCACACAGTCCGGGCGGCGGTCTGTTTTGGTGGTGCTTGTCTGTTTCGTTTCTGTCATAGGCTCTCCTTTCGCTGCTTCATCAGTTGCTTTAAGCGTTCCAGCTTTTCCTGTGCGGTTTCCTTTCGGAAGTTGCTGCCCGTGAAGCGGACGGGGGCGCACATGGAAGTCAGCCTGTCATAGATACGGGCGTGGGGCGTGTCCTGCGGGTGCTGCAATTCCTCCAGCGTGAGGTTGGTCGTGGCGATCAGCGGCTTGCCGCTTCGGTAACGGCTGTCAATCACGCTGTAAACCTGTTCCAGCCCGTATTCTGTTCCTCGCTCCATACCGAAATCATCAAGTATCAGCAGAGGGTAGCTGCAAAGGCGGGAAATATATTCGTTCCTGCCCTCAAAGCTGGCGGCAAGGTCACCCAGTATCGTTGCAAAGTTTGTCATGCAGACGGCAACCTCTTTTTCCATAAGGGCGTTGGCGATACAGGCGGCAAGGTAGCTTTTTCCCGTCCCCACGCCGCCCCAAAACAGGTAGCCGATATTTTCAGCCTGCATGGTTTCCCAGCTCTCCACATAAAAGCGGGCGGTTTCGGTCTGCGGGTTTCTGCCGTTGTCATGCTCAAATGTCCAGTTCCGCATAGCAGGGTCGGTAAAGCCCCGGCGTTTCAAGTCCTCCACTTTTTCAAGGTGCTTCTGTCGGCTTTCGGCGGCTTGCTGCTTTTCACGGGCTGCCCGCTGGCAGTCGCACTCTGCCGGGTGGCGGTCACGCCCGAAACAAGTCTTTCCCTCTGCAAAATAGGCTTCTTTGGGCGTATGGCACTTACCGCAGTATAAAAGCCCGTCCTCGCCTGTGTAGTCCTCCGCTTCGGCGGTAGTGGCTGTAATGTCCGTAATCATAGCTTCAATTCCGTTTTTCATAAGCTCTCGCCCTCCTTGCATGAATAATCGGGTATGCCCTGTTTCGGGGCAGCCTTGCCTTTGGCAGCGTCCTCCTGCGCCCACTTGTAAATGGTGGCTGCATGGCTGTGGTACTGTTTCCCGGTGGAAGCGATATGGCAGGAAAGCCGGTCAATATAATACTCCCACTTGTCGGGCAACTCTGTTTTTAGCCCGGAAAGCTCTGTATCGGTCAGTATCACATTGTTGTATCTGCCATAAGCGGCGGGGGCGGGGTGTCCCGTTTCTCCCTCTCTCTCTTTTTCTATCTCTATCTCTTTCTCTAACTCTATCTCTATCTCTGGTGGACGAATGTCGGACAAATGTCCGCCTTTTGTCCGGGGCGGTAAAAGTGCCTTGTTTTCCAGTCTTGCAGCCCGTTTCCGCTCGGCTTCGGTAGAGGACTGTCCTATCATCAGCTCAATGTCGGTCATATAGAAAGCCCCGCTGTCAAGCTGCTCCACAAGCCCCAACTGCCGGAAAATCTCTAAAGCCCTCTCAACCGTCCCTATCTGGTGGCGGGTCAGTGTCGCTATCATCTGCGCTGTGTAGGGGATATGCTCGTCAAGCTGCAATTTCCCGCCGTTTTTCAGCGATTTTAAGTACAGCTTCAAGAGGATATTGGAGTATAAAATCCCGTCTTTCATATCTTCCAGCAGCACAATGGAGTCGCTGTCAAAAAAGTTCTCTTTCAGCTTGAGGTAGTAATACTTGCGGTTATCTGCCATTGTCCCTGTCCTCCTTTTTCCGGCGTTTGGAGTAGTAGTGGGGGCAGAGTATGATAACCGCCCGGAAGCTCTGCTTGCAGCTATGGGTACAGCCCCGGCAGAGGTCATTGTATGTGATACGATCGCAGGTGGAATTCCCGACTTTCACTTGCCGCAGGAAAAAAGACCATTCCAGCCGCCGTTTCTTGCTCATTCTTGGCATGGGTGCGCTCCTTTCTGCCGTTTCCGCTGGTGTGGCGGTATCGGCGGTAATTCTGTATCATCTCGGTATCATTTTCGGGTTTTTTCTGCCCTATAAGCCCGTTAAAAAATCCTTTGGTATTTGCGGATAGGGTACGGGGCAGCCCCCTTGTTCTGTATAGGTTCGGGTACATTTTGGGGCGGTTTTTATCGTTCCTGTTCCTGCCTTTTCACAGGCTTGCGCTCCCGGTGTAAAATCTGGTCGATATTGCCCTTGACAGTCTGTAAGCGGCGGTATTCCTCCCGTTTTGCCCGGTAATCGTTGTAGCCGCTGTTTTTCTCTTGGATAAGGGTTTCAATCTCTGCTTGCAGGGCTTTATAGCTCGGCAGCTTGGAAATGCCGTTTTCCCTGAAATAGCGGGCGGCTGCGTCTGCTATGATAAAGTCGCTTTCGTACTTCTGACGGTAGGCTGCTTTTGCTTTGGCGTTTTTCTGCTGTTTCAGCCCGTCCCGGACAGGGCGGGTCTTGGAATAGGCAAGCACCTGCCGTTGCAGCTCCTTTTTCCCGTTCAGCGTCTTTTCCATCTGCTTCAGCTCTGTAAGGCTTTCCCGCATGGCGGTATAGGCGGCAGAACAGGCTTCGTCCAGTTCCTCCGGGGAAGAAAAGCCGTACTGCTGATAGGCGGTAACGGTAGCTGCCATTTGCTTTAGGTTGTGCTTTGCCGCCCAGCGGTCATAGCCCACGCCCTTGCCCTCGGCTCGCTTGGCTTCCCGGTCAACCATGCGCTGCAAGGTGTTGTCTGCCGGGGTGGTTTTTGTGGTTTTTTCCCCTTGTGACAGCTTTTTAACCGCGGCAGGGTATTCGAGTATGGCTTTGCTCTGTTCGGCGGCTCTGTGGGCGTTCTGCGTAAGCAGGACAAGGACAGCAGCCTTGTCAAAATCGTCCCCCAGCTTCCGGGCTGTGATAGGCTTTGTCCTGTCCGGCGTGAGGTAGGAAAGCCGCCCCCGGCTCTCCTTGACGGTCACACCCTCCCGCAGCAAAAGGGAAGAAAATTCGTCAAAGCTGCCAGCTTGGGAAAGTGCCTGCCGTATCGTCCGGCGCAGCTTCGCCTTGTCCGTTTCAAACTTGGTGGGCTTGGTCGGCTGTCCTGCGGCTTCTCTGACAGCGTTCTCTTTATCAAGGGCAAGCTGTCCTTTCTTTGCCGCCCAGTATTCCCGTTCGGTTATCCGTTCCTTGCTGCCGCTTAGGAGGTCGATTTGGTAAAGCCCCTCCCGGTGGCACATCTCCATGACTTCACTCTTGAAATATTCCATAGCGGCGTTGGTGCAGCGGTGCTTGCAGCCCTCCCGTGTGTCGGCTGGTCTGTCCATGTAGGGCAGAAGCGGGACTTCATAAATCCGCAGGGAGTTGATGACGATATGCACATGGATATTGCCGCTGTGGTTATGCCCGTCCGGGTGGGTGCAGACTAAGGCTTGGTGTCCGGGGAAATGCTCTTTACAGAACTGCTCGCCCAGCTCCTGCGCCCGGTCTACGGTCAAGCCGTTGTCTGTCCCGTCCCGTGGGTCAAAGCTGATGATATAGTGGTGGCTTTTCACATCTTCCCGTTTTTGGTTTTTCTCATAGCGGAGATTAGCCCGCATACAGGCAACAGCGAAATCCTCGCCCCCACAGTTGAGGGAAGAAATGCGGTAATCCTCCCTCGGTATCAGCCGCCCGTTTTCATCAAGGGTGGGCTTCATGGTAAACTCGTCATGCTCAAATGTGAGATAGGCTTCCGCTGCGCCATAGTCCGCATTTTTAGAGCTGATATGTTTGAATGTTGCCAACAGCGTCACCCACTTTCTGCAAGACTTCAAACTTTAGGGCAGCAAGGTCGGAAACCGCCGCCCGTACCTCCCCGGCAAGCTGCGGGTAGGGGCTGTGCCACTCGTTCAGCGTCCGGGCTATCTGGTTTAAGTTGCCGCCGATCCTGCCGTATTCGGCGGTCAGCTTCCCGACAGCGGCAAGCAACTCGTCATTGACGGGGGAAACGGTTATGATGGGGCGTATGGCTGCCCCGGTTATGGCTTGCCGGATAAACTCGGCTTGGCTCATGTTGTAAGCAGAAAGCCTTTCCGCAAACTCGGCGTATTCTTCCTCGGTCATGCGTGTCTTGACTACCCGGCTGCGGTGCGGCGTGTTATATCGTTTTCGCATGGTAAAACCTCCTTCGGCTGTGCGTGGTGTCCTCTCACTAATAGGAGAAAAACAGGGTGTAAAGCGGAACTGTTTTTGAAAAATCCGAAAAATTATTTTGAGGGATTTTCCAGCGGCGTAAGCCGCATAAGCAGGGTTTGGGGAAGGCACTCCCCAACAAGATTCCCGCAGGGGCAAAATGAGCGATAAGCGAATTTTGGTACTGCGGTAGAATCTTGCTCTGAAAAACTCCGGCGTTCCCCGGCTTCCGTACTTTCCGCTAACAAGACGTTTCAAAAGGGCTTTGCTACCCGCTATTCCGGCATATCTTGAAAATTTTCCTTTCACTACCTACAACACCACGCAAAGCAAAATGGACGGAGATTTTTAGAATTTCCCCTTATTCCCTACAACACCACGCAAGCCGAAAAAGGCGGACAATGGCAGTATTTTTTTCTTTGATACCCTCCACGGATAAGTAAGGGATTTTGCCAACTGCGGCGGCAATTTTCCCTTTTGTTTTTTCATACTGGGGATTTTCAAAAATGCCAAACAGGAACGAAAAAAAGCAGCAAATCTGTTGAATAGATTTACTGCTTTCTGGTTGCCGGCGAAGCGGCGGTTATTCAGTTGTAGGCGGTAGGGCTATCTCCCAAAGCGGAACTTGAAAATAGCTGTGAGAAGCGTCTGGGTGATGTAGTCCTCTGTATCTTGGTCTACCCGTCCATTCACACGGGCGGCACATTGTATGCGGCGGCGGTAATACTGCAATACAGTTCCCACCGCTTCCGGCTCCCCGCTGGTGGCTTGGACGATTGTTTCATAGGGGAGAAGCCTATTATTTCTCATATGCCATTCCCTCCATTTCCGCTTGGAGCTGCCGTAGGACTTTTCGGATATGGTAGCCCGCTGTGCTGCGGCTGCGCCCGTACTGTCTGCCAATTTCGTGCTGTGGAATACGCTTGAAAAAGGACAGGTAAATCATTTCCCGCTCCCGTTCGTCCAGCCGTGACAGGGCTTCCGCAAGTAAGCCGCTGCTGAAAATGACCGTATCGCCGCAAAGGGTAAGTATGTATTCCTCGTCCGGCTCCGGGGCTTGGAAATATTCATCTGTCGTGCCTAAAGGGTAGTGCTTTTCGTCTGTGAGGTATTCAAGGGATATTTCTCTTTTGTGCTTCCTGCTCCGTGTCCTCGCTGCGTTGATCGTTGCATTTCGGATAACGACTTTGCAAAAGGCATGGAAAGTGTACTCGATATGTTCCCGATATTCTTCTGTACAGGTCATGGAAAATCCCCCTTTCCTCCCAAAAGGGCTGTGGCTGGTTAGTAGTTGCTTTTTATGATAGTAAGGGGCGGCAGCACTTTAGGCTGTCGCTCCTTGACTGCCTAACTGCAAAACCGGGCGGGGCTGTCAACGGCGGGCGAAGCCCGTTCATCTTGACCGTTGACTGGCTCGGCCAGGTTTGCTATTTATCCGGCAAACTTGAATTTATTTTAAGCTATCACGTTTTACCTTTTTAAGCCTTACTATCATTACCATAGGAATTTCTTTGTTGTTTTTGAAACATTCTTCATAAAATCCATCAATGACAAATCCAGCTCTAAAACAAAGGTTAAAAATATCTTGTATGGAACGATGATAATAAATCTGCTCCTCCGGTTGCCCTTCAATCGCTATACCATAGTAACTGTGCGGTGTCATATATTTTTCAGTCAACGTGATAAAACAAGGGTGTTGCGTTGCAAAGACAAAAATTCCGCTTTCCTGCAACAGTTCATAAACAGCCATAAGAAGTGGTTCAATATCCGTAATATCCATAATTGCCATATTAGAAACTGCTTTCGTAAAGGCTCGATTTCTTTTTAATTCTAATATACTTTTTCTATCGGTCGCATCCGCCACACAAAATTCAATTTGTTTTGCATATTGTGATTGCCGTCTTTTAGCCAATTCTATCATTTTTTTGCTGTAATCAAAAGCGACAACCGAAGCGCCTCTTTGTGCAAGATACGAAGAATAATTTCCATTGCCACACGCAATATCCAAAATGTAATCCGCAGGATTAGGAGATAGAAGTTCCGTTACTTTGGGACGCACTACCTCTCTGTGAAATTCATTAGATTCGTCACCCATTGCATTATCCCAAAATTGTGCGTTCTCCTCCCAGATTTTTTTACTTTCCTCTGTTCCCATGTTCTCTCCCACTCCCCAAATTTGCTTTTTTGCTTCCATTAAATCTTCCTTACTATATTCCATTGTTACCCTCCATAACTTCTGATTGTTGCCGTCTTGACGATTATGTATCTTTACATTACCTTCTGAAACATATGGCGCACCTTGTCCAGGCGGCTGTTTGGACGGCGGGGCTGGATGACCGGCTGACCGACAGCGGCCTGATATCCTTTCAGCTCTGTAAGGCATACGCTCCGCCCGTTGGTGTAAAAGGCCAGATCAGTACGGTATGCCTGTATACAGCGGGCGGGAATCTCGCCAGTAAAGACAACTTCATCCTTTTTTACCTGGGCCGTTTCGATGGTGGCACAGTATTTCGGTGCATCATGATAAGCCCTGGAAAGGTATTCCTGGGGCGCATAGAGGATGAAGGAGAGATAAGGTTCCAGCAGCTGCGTCCCCGATTCCTTCAATGCCTGTTCCAATACAATCGGGGCCAATGAGCGGAAGTCCGCCGGCGTGCTGACCGGACTGTAATAAAGCCCGTATTCAAAGCAAATCTTACAGTCCGTTACGTTCCAGCCGAACAAGCCCTGCTCCAGCCCGTAACGGATACCATCCCTGACAGCGTTTTGAAAACTCTGGTTCAAGTATCCCAGCGAAACCCGGCTCTCGTATTGTACACCGGAGCCAAGCGAGAGTGGTGTAACAGACAGTCCTATGGATGCCCAAAACGGGTTGGGCGGCACCTCGATATGGATGGTGTGGCTGGCTGCTTTGAGCGGCCGCTCCATATAAATGACGGAGGGTTCCTTTACCACTGTTTCAAGCTTGTATTTTTCCGACAGCAAAGCGGAAACAACCTCCAACTGCACCCGGCCCAAAAAAGAAAGAATGATCTCATGGGTGATGGAATCCACTTCGCAACGCAAAAGCGGGTCAGTATCCGCAAGTTGCGTAAGAGCGTCCAGCAGCCGTTCTCTTTGCGCTGCCGTTTTCGGCGCAATCGTCGTCCGCAGCATGGGGAGGGGGTCCTCGCGCCACCTTTTACGAGGGAGCCGGGTTTGGTCCCCTAATACATCGTTTAACCTCACGCTGTCGCTGGGAAGGATAACAATTTCACCCTGATAAGCGGTGTCTGTCCGAACAATTTCCCCTTTGGATGGAATACGCATCTCTGTGATTTTCAGCTTTTCTCTCCCGGCCAGGGCCACCGTATCCCGCAGGCGCAGCGTTCCGCTGTATAACCGTAGATAGACACGCCGCTGGCCGCAATCGGTGTACTCAACCTTGAAAACGCTGCCGCATAGGGCGGCGCCCCCCTGTTCCCCAATCGGTTGGAACAGCCCTGTCACCGCATCCATCAACGGTTGAATGCCAAGGCCATTTTTGGCGCTGCCATGATAGACTGGGAACAGGGAGGCGTCTTGAACCCGCTGCTGTTCCTCCCGCGCAAGTTTTTCCCGGCTGATTGGTTCTCCTGCGATATACTTTTCCAATAATTCATCGTTATTTTCGATGACCGCATCCCATGCTTCTATGTCGGTATTTTCCTCCAGGACTATTTCCGGGGACAGCGACACCGTCTGCTTGATGATAATATCGGCGGAGAGCTTATCCCGAACAGACTGAACCACGCTCTGCAAATCAACGCCAGCCTGGTCGATCTTGTTGATAAAGATAACGGTGGGAATGTTCATTTTCCGCAGGGCATGGAACAGAATACGGGTCTGGGCCTGCACGCCATCTTTAGCGGAGATCACCAAGATGGCCCCATCTAAAACAGCCAAAGAGCGGTACACCTCCGCCAAAAAATCCATGTGGCCGGGCGTATCCACAATGTTAACTTTACATCTGTGCCACTGGAAGGAAGTGACTGCCGCTTGAATGGTAATCCCACGCTGCCGCTCCAAAAACATGGTGTCCGTCCTCGTTGTCCCTTTTTCGACGCTCCCCGGTTCTGAAATGGCTCCGCTGGCATATAGCAGGCTCTCCGTCAAGGTCGTCTTTCCAGCGTCTACATGGGCAAGAATTCCAATATTGATTATTTTCATGTGATTGTCCTCCCTTTACAGCCCCAAAGGGCATAAAAATCCCCAGCAGTAAAATACTTTTACCACTGGGGATTCTAATTTGCGGACATACACATATACAGCATACACCTATTTGTGATTGCTGTTTTTTGAATATGTCAAAATTGATAAGGCAAAAGTATTCTTAAATTGGGTACAAAAAACCAAGCCCCCACAAAAGGAGCTATCATAATTCTTTGTTCCCACTATTTGATTATAGTTTTATTTAAGAATACCTTGCCGCATATTTTTTACTCCTTTTCTGGAATGAAGCTATTATATCACATCAGTTTTAGGAAAGCAAGTACCTAAAAGAAATTTTTCTTCCCCTTATATGTAACAATCATACCGGCTTCCTAGCGTTCAGAATGTTTTCTGCTGTCTGCTGTGGTGTTTGGTTGGAATTGTCCAACCAAAAGCCGATCCGTGGTGTTGTCTGCATAAATGTATCGTATAAGGTTTCAACCGTAAAGCCGGAATAGCCTGTTTTCTCCCTGTATCGTTCCCTTTCTTTTATTGTTTCCACATCTGGACAAAGAACGACAACCTCAACAGGGTATTTATGCAGATAATTTATCATTCGGTTTAATTCATCACCGTAGTAGTTATCTTGGATCACTACAGAAAAGCCGTTGTCAAAGTATGACCTTGCCGCATCAGCAGTCAATTTGTATCGAAGGTACAGCTGGCGGACTGCTTCCGCTGATGGGGTAGCTGACATATTTTCTCTGCCTGAAATAATCATTTTTCGGAACACATCACCACGAAGATGGACGCATTTTTCTATTGATTTTGCCAGTAAATCGGAAACTGTAGATTTTCCAGAAGCCATTAAGCCTGTAATGAGATAAATTTTTTGTTTCATTTCACTTCCTCCGGCACAAAAAATATGTACATGTAACTAATTCAACACATTTATAATTTGAATAGGGACATTATAGCATTTACTAAATACAAATTCAATGTATACGGAAAGAAAGATATAAGGAGTGGGAGGGATTCCGCCGTAGTCGGCATTGTAGGAAAATCCAAAAGTTTAGATTTTCCCACAATGCTTATCTTTTGGTCTTTGGTTCGGAATAGTGTAGTGCTGGCGGTCTATCTCTTGTTTTCGGTTGCTTGCTTCCTTACCGTACATGAGCATTCGTCCAGGTAATGTTGATCTCTTTCTTTTCCCCATCGGACTGCACCTTTGGGCTTTGTGTTTCCTGTCCGGCCTGCGCCTGTGAGGAATCCCCTTTGTCCCCGCTGCTATCCGCCTGTGTCCCGCACCCTGCCGCCAGGCTTAAGGTTAACATTGCCGATAGCGCTACACTGATCCATTTTTTCATGACATCGCCTCCGTTTTGATTTTTCTTTGTGGTGTGTTGCTGATTTTTATTATACGGGGATAAATAATAAAATAAATTCAGTAATTATGGTTCCTTCTTTATAATATTTTTCTATTTCACCCCAAACGAATATTTTTATAAATATGGGTATACACTTTGTACAAATCTACTAATTCCCGTCCGATTTCTGTCCATAACTTATGGATCTTTTACAGTTTCTCATGTTATAATATCATTGTTTTATAAAAACGTCGATTCATGTCGAACAGAATTTGTTGCCACAGGAATTTTCCTTCTCATTCGGAGGACAGTTATGAAAAGGATAAGAATTTTAAAACAAAAACAGGGGATTTCCTTCCAGCCGCTTCTGATTCTCTGCATCTCAGGGCTTTTGTCCGCCACGGCCCTTTTGCTGCTGGCCGTTCCCGCCCGCCTCTATGCGTCGCTGTACGAAGAGCAGGCAAAGGGGTATTGCGGCAATATTGTATACCAGACCAGTGTCGGAATCTCCCAGGCCATCACCACATTTGACGCCAAGATCAACCGTCTGTCGGACGACCCTGTGATCCGTTCGCTCTTAAGTTCTCCCTTAACAGCCGCCGACCGGTGGTATGAATACAAGACCGCTGTCTCAGACCAGTTCGTACCGCAGACCATGGATGACTATTACCTGCAGGAGCTGGATCTGTATATCAAAGGGGCCGGCTCTGCGCTCCAGTACGGAAGCAAACCCGTGAACCTGCCCGACCCCTTCGACAGCTCCTATTACCGCCATTCGCTGATCTATCCCGTGGAGATGAATTGGCTGGGCTACCATACCGGGGATGACTGTATCGACATCGCGAAGGTGTTATATGACTACTCCACATATGAAGTGCAGGGTTTTTTCGTTATCCGGCTGTCCAAGGACTTTCTGCTGGACAAATTCGAGGCTTTCAACACCATTGATCCGGAACAGCTGTATATCCTGGACGACAAGGGAACCGTGCTTTGTTCCAACAGTACCGCCTTTCTGGGACGGCCGTTTCCCTATCCTTACGAACAGTTGACCCAGGATCAGGGATCGGTCAGGGCAAAGGACCATCTGATCGTTTATTCCGGATTCCGGAATATTTCCACGGATTTCCCTTACCGGAACTGGACTGCCGCCATCACTCTGGACCAGAATAAGCTGCTAAAGGATTTCCGGCAGATCCTGTACCTGTTCATCGTCATTACCGCCGGTATCATCACGGCCGGCGTCTTTCTCACCGTGCGTCTCTCCCGCTATCTGACGCATCCCATCGAACACGTGGTCCTGGCCATGAATGAGGTGGAGCACGAGAATCTGCAGGTCAGCCTCCCAGATACCCACCATATCCGCGAGATCCAGTCCATCAATCATGGCTTCAACCGGATGACGGCCCGTCTGGATACGCTGATCAACACCGTATATAAGACACAGCTGGCCCAGAAGGAAGCGCAGCTCAAGATCCTGCGTTCCCAGATCAACCCTCATTTTCTGTTTAATACCCTGCAGCTCATCAGCTGGAAAGCGTATGAGTACGAGGCTGACCAGGTATGCGACATGATCGGAAGTTTAAGCTATATGCTGCAGGCAGACCTGGAGGCAGGCGATGACAACTGGTACACGCTTCGGGATGAGCTTACATACATCCGCCACTATGAGCGGATCATCCACTGCAAATACGAAAATAAAATCACCTTCAGCATCCAGGTACCCGAGGAACTTCTGGATTGCAGAATTCCAAAGCTGATCCTTCAGCCGTTTCTGGAGAACTCGGTCTCCCACGGTCTGGCGCCCAAAGACGGGACCGGCCAGGTCTCGCTGCGCGTATCCAGTGACGGACAGATTCTGACCGCGGTCATCTTAGATGACGGTGTGGGGATGCGTGACGGGCTGTTGACTGCCCTGCAGGATTCTGCCCCCTCCCATCCGGAAGAGGCGGACGCTAAGGGACATCATATTGCGCTCATGAATATTCAGAACCGGATTCACATTTTATATGGGGAACGATACGGCTTTACCATCGAAAGCCGGCTGTATGCGGGGACGGCCGTTACTTTACGGATTCCCTGCGAGAAAGGAGACAGATAAACATGCTGAAAGTATTAATCGTCGAAGATGAGGCCGGTATCCGCAACAGCATCGCCAACGCCTTTTCCTGGGAAGAGATGGGCTGTGAACTGTTCGGTGCGGCCGGTTCGGGCCTCCAGGCCCTGGAGCTGTGTCTGAATACACCGCCTGATCTGGTGATCTCGGATATCGTTATGCCCGGGATCGATGGACTGACTTTTTTAAAATACATCCGTGAAAAATACCCGTTCACCCAATTTATCATTCTGACCGGGCACCGGAATTTTGATTATGCCAAGGACGCTCTGAACCTGGGCGCGGCATTTTTCATGTTAAAACCCATCAACTTCATGGAGCTGGAGGACTCGATTCGCAAACTTATCGCCAAGATCATGCAGGAAAGGGAAAACAAAAAAATAGAGACTCAGCAGGAGCATATCCTGAGAAGCCTCCTAAACGGCCGGATCTATCACAATACTTCGCTGCTCCCCCAGGTAAAAAATCTCCTGAACCGAATCCGCGATTACCGGGTCTGTGTATTGAAATTCGATGACGATATCGAGAACGATCCGTTCCGCCTGCAGAACCTCATGGTGTTCTGCGAGAATCTGACAGCCCGGGAAAACCTGTTGATGGTAAAGGCAGACAATGCCCATCTGGTATTTATCCTGCTGCTGTCACAAAAGGACTCTTCCTTTGAGGAAATGAGAAGCTATCTGCTAAAGCTGCTGCAACGGGTCTATGATTTCTTCCACATCACCGTCTCCGCCGGGGTCAGCGAGGTCCGCCACGGTTATGACACCCTGCACGAGGCCTACATCCAGGGACTTCGGGCGCTGAGCCAGAAATTCTTTACCGGGAACGGGAGTGTCCATATGTTTCACGCGCCGGGATCCCTCCCTTTGGTTACGGACTATAATCAGCTGCTGGGATTCTGTCAGGATATCTTAACCTGGCTTAGCAGCGGAAATCCCGACAGCTTAAGCCTGTTCACAGACCGCCTGTTTTCCGAGTTCCTGTCCTCTTTCGGAAGCGACGCCAGCCTGCTCAAAAGTTCGTTCGTGGTCCTCTTTTCCCTTTGTATCCAGAAAACCATCGGGGAGGATGCCAGACAGCTGGCCATCCTGCTGGAGCGCTATTCAAACTTCCAGAAAGTGATCCGGTGTGAGAGCATCGAGGTCCTCAAAGACCTTCTGCTGAATCTCATTATGGATCTCGGAGATTATCATACCGTAAAATCCGGTACCAAACAGGTAATCGTACAAAAGATCACCGATTTTATCGACCGGAATTATCAGGACAATATATCACTAAACGACGCCGCCAGGATCGTATACCTGTCCCCCTCCTATTTAAGCACGCTGATCACCAGCGAGACCGGTAAAAATTTTACAGAGATCCTGAATGAAGTGCGGATCAAAAAAGCAATCGGGCTGCTGAAAGATCCATCCCGCAAAATTACCGAGATCGCCTATGCCGTGGGTTTTCACGAGCCCCAGTATTTCTCGATTATTTTCAAAAAGCTGACGGACCTGACCCCCAGGGATTACCGGAAGCTCTATTTATCCTGATTCTTTTCATTAAAATTAATCCATGATAGTGTCCGAAACCCAGGGTGCAAATCTGGTTTTCGGACACTATCATTGGAGGGGCGGATATTCCTATGTAGCCTGTAATCCGGCCAGGTTCTCGAATTCGGGCAGCGTTGACGCCTTTTTGGCCGCTTTCAGCCATTCCGCAAGCACCGCCGGATTCTTTTCCTCCCGTATTCTGTCGGCCAGCGCAGCCGGAATACCATAATCCTCCAACAACAAAAATATATCTTCTCTTCTTCCTTCGATTATCCCATCCTCTTTTGCCTCACTGCATTTCACCTCGATATCCAGTTCCCGGCTGTATTCTGTCATCAGCATATTTTCCACCTCCGAACCATGTTCCTCAAGATAATCCTTTAATACGTTCTCCTCTTTGCTTTTCATTATAGCCTGGCGGATGGCTTCCTGCAATGGGAAACTTTGCTGATAGGACCGTACCAGTTCCACAAAATAACTGTAATCCTTAAGAGCTGCACATTTCTCCAAAAATTCCGGATTCTCTTTATAATTGATATTGATCACCCGGACCCGGAATTCTAATTCCACTTCCCCTCCTTTTTGCATATAAGCATCCGAAAGTCTCATAACCGAATCCGGAGGCAGCTTCTTCAAACCATTGTAAAAAACTACAAACTGTGGATTTGGCAGGGGGATCTGTCTGGTAGAATAAATCCCCGCACCTTTCGTTAACTTTTCATATAATCTGGCGATATACATGAGGCCCCGTAAAGGCATATTGGGATTATAGCTGCTCTGATGCTCATACAGGGATAATTCCTCCTGGCACAGTAAAAATGATACATCATTTTTCATATTCATATATAATACATTCTCCAGGGTATTCACCCGAAGATCCTCCGGATTCTCATAATTCGTATCCCGGACAGCATTATACAATTGAAGCAGACGGGTACGATCGGAAAACAGATGAATAAACATTCGGTCCTTATAGGTTACAGCAGGACCCGGATAATCATCCATAAGCACAAACCTCCAAATAAAAATAAAGTCAATCATTCTAACACAAGCCGTGGCAATCCCAGAATACAGCTCACGGGTACATCACAGCAAATCACTGATCAATGTATTGAAAAATTTCCTATTCCTATGCTATACTAATCACTATTATATCTGGCGGAGGTGGAAATACAGAGATGGAAAATAAGATCGACGAGAACGCAATCGTAAAAGAATATTACGACGGGAATCCGGAAATGGAATGGGAACGGCTTAACGGCTTTCATTTTGAATTCGAAATAACCAGGCAAATGCTGCACCGGCATCTGAAAAAGGGAAGCGTTTTGGATATAGGCGGCGGCCCCGGCAGATACAGCCTCTATTTAGCTTCGCTTGGCTATGATGTCACGCTTCTGGATCTGAGCGATGGAAATATCCAGCTGGCAAAAGAGAAAGCCCGGGAACTTGGCGTAAAGATCAAAGCTTTTCCCTGTGACGCCAGAGACCTTTCCGGACTTAACCTGGGAGAATATGACAATGTCTTACTGATGGGGCCTCTTTACCACCTGTTCCAGGAGTCAGACAGGGAAACTTGTGTCTTAGAAGCCAAAAAACATATGAAAAAAGATGGGCATTTTTTTGCGTCTTTTATAACCATCGCCGCAGGACTGCTTTTTTATTTAGATGAATGCCCTTATGAGCTGATTCACGAACCTGCGCTGGATCTGTTTCATTATATGGAAAATGATAAATCCTGGAGCGGTACCGCATTTACCGAGGCCACCTTTATCAACAACCTGGAAATCACTCCGTTTTTCCGCCGGCTCGGTTTTGAGAAAATCACGTTATTCGGACAGGAGGGGATAACCGGCCCCCGTTTGTCGGCTTTAGAAAAGGCACCGGAAAACGTACGGGATTTATATTTAGACCTGTCCCTCCGGCTCTGTGAAAATCCCCAGTATTTTCCATACAGCCCCCATTTGATGTATGTCGGCAGACAGATGCCCTGATGCCAGACTGAACCTGGCTTAAGATGCAGGTATCATGAACTGAGAGAACCATCCCAATGAAACGGTTAAAACCGGAGATGCCGCGAAAGAGCGACTTTAACTCCCCGCAGCATCTCCGGTTATTATTCCCGCCCTGCATATGGTCCGTGCTTTGAATCATTTATAACCCGCTGTCCCGCTCCATACGTACCGCTGCTCCGGAAGGCGTTTGATATTGCACATAGGTTATTTTAGGATATAAGATAACCGCATCCAGATTTACCGCTTCGTCCCCACTGTTGCTGATTACGAAACTTCTGTTTCCCTCTGCTAATTCCATTCTGCCCAGACGCTTGATCTGTACACCGCTGTTTTTCTGTAAAGCTGCGTGTATCTCGTTGGGATTGTCTTCTTCCCCAAAGGAAAGAACCCCGCTGTCTTCGGAAACCGCACCGATACTGATGTACACGTCGTAGGTACCGGGACCGGCGATCATCTGCCCGAAACTCTTGCTGCTTCCGGCCTCCATAACCGCATAGCTTCCCTTGGAATAAGCGGAGCCGCCCGACTGAATTTCCGGGGACGCCATTTTGAACAGCCCCGCCTGAACAATCGTCCCGTAGGCCTTGGCATACTCCGCCTCACCGGCGGTCGTGGTTACAGAAAACCGGATTTTCAGATGGGTTGTTCCTTCCGGGATCGCGCGGACCGCCTTGGTCTTCACCGAATTGTCTCCTGAGTACCAGGTACGGGCGCTGTAGATCATCTGGCTGTCATCTGCGATAAGGGTTTCCCGATCCTTATCATCCACGGCAAAAACCTGGGCGGAAAGATTCGTGTCAAACTGTACCAATGCCATGAAATCAAGCTTCACATAGTCTCCCGGCTGCAGTTGTCCTTCACCGCCCACCCCGACTGCGGAAACCAGTTCGCCGCCGTTATACAGGCGGATATTGTTATGTCCGACACCTTCGCAGAAAAACGCGTTACGCCCCTGCCAGTTGGAATATACTTCCTGCCATTGGCCGTTTTGCATAGCATCCGGCAGTACAGTCTGTTCCGTCTGTACCTGGTTTTCATCCAGGCCCGGATCAGAAGAAGCTTTTTTGACCAGCGCCGCATTGGAATCATTCAGGCTCCCATAGGGCAGTGGATACTCTGTATCCGGTCCGGTACGGTATAGATCTTCCGCTTCGATCACAATGGCTGTGGATTCGTCTGTTTTTACCGCATACAGGTATTGCCTCGCGGTATCGTCCTGAAGCACCCTGGCCAGTACCCGGACTGCTTCCACTACAGATTCCGCGCCGGAGTTAAGATTCACATTGTCTGCTGATACGATGCCGTCAAATGCATATCCATAATCCTGGTTAAACATAGCCGTTCCCTCTGCACTTGCATTGTCTCCCGTCCACCAGGCGGCGGCTAAGCCGGCCCACTGGGCATATTTCTTTTCTCCTGTAATCCCGGAGAGTTTCAGCAGATTATCTACATAGCTGGCCGTACCATAATTGATCTGGGGGTAAGTCTGTTTGTTCGGTGTCAGCGCGTACGCTCTGCCGGATATCAGCAGATCCGCCAGGAAGCTGTCCGCTGCCAGCCGTGCCGTGTGAATCCAGGACTCCATCCCGCAGATATCGCCGGCCATAGCCAGGGCGGCTACCTGCGTGCTGCCCCACTCATCCCAAAGATCGATACTATTGCCATAAAAATGCATGATACCGCCCAGCGGATACTCCGTCCGACCACCAAACGCGCTGGCTTCGAGCGCCTCGCCTAACCGGTATAGTTCCTGTTTTACCAGGGTGTTGTCGGGAAACAGCTCATAGTGCTTGGCCAGCGCGCCTATCGCAGCAGAGGAGACCCAGTTATCCCCGCTTAAATTCCAGGCAGGCATAGAATAGCCGGACACTGTCAGATAATCCCCATACTTTTGGCTGATTTCTGAGTCAATCCGTTGGACACACAGATCCATTGCCGACTTTACCCGGGCTTTCAGGGCCGGGTTACTGTCCCCCAAAGCCTCATACCCATAAGCGAGCGCCGTATAGCCGCGGCTTCCCCAATATCCAAAGGTTTTGTAGGAAGAAGCGCTGTCCTTTTTATAATAATTACCGGCTTCGTCTTTTGCCAGGAAGTTTTTAAATTCGCCGTCCTCTTCCTGCATATAAAGGACGAATTCCAGCATTTTCCCGATCTCCTGCAGGCTGTGGCTGTCCTGATACAGCCGGTAGTGTTCCGCCAGCGCCACAACCGCGCGGGCCGTGTCATCCAGACAGGCAAACCCCTCCTGGGCGTCCCCCACATAGTGGTACCCTTTGGAGAGATCGCTTCTGTCATTGGGCTCCGCGTATAGATTCATCACCGTCATCTGCTGTCCGTCTATGGTGATATCTTCACTCATAAAATCCAGATGGTTCAGATTCAGATAGAATTCATCCGCGTCCTGAAGGATAAACTTGCGGAAACAGCTGATATCCTTAGCGGTAAACTGGCCATCCTGATCCAGGTCAAACCCAAGGTCCGTACTTCCCTGTGCTAAAGCCTGTTCCATAAACTCAGCGTCCCTTTCGTCCACACTTCCGTTCCCATCAAAATCCAAAGGACGTGTTCCCGTCAGACCGTAAGCTTTTACACGGACAGCCTCCTGGCTGTCATTGGCCAGGGTGATCAGAATACGCTCAGACTCCCCGCTGATCTGCCCCTCTTCGGGCATCCCCCCGAAGGAAACTGTGTCCCAGCCTCCCCAGGGCTGTTCCTCATTGGAGGCCGTGAGTAGTGTGCCGTGATCACTGGAAACATTCACGGTTATCTTACTGTCATCCGCACATCGGTACGAGGTCAGAGAACCGCCTATGATATCCCCTGCATGAGGCGCGCTGTCCACAGCCCCGTCCACGTCCAGCGTTCTGGATACGGATGAGCCTGCTTCCAGACGTAACACGTTCCGGACATAAGGGGCCACGCCGCTGTTGGCGGATTTATCCCAGTCCGTATAATTCCCGGCCGGAAATACCACAGAACTTCCGTCCCGTGTAGCCCAGATCTCCAGACCGACGATCTCAACCGTGCCTGCGATCATGTCATTGTGCAGCTCAATCTGAAGATTGCCGCCATCGGCGCCGTCCTGAATCGTGCGGGACCAGTGTTGTGTCAGGCTGCCGTCAAACCCGGGCTCATCACATACCGTCACCAGTTTTCCTCTCGTTATGTTCTGCATACCGGCGCTGTCCAGGTGAAGCAGATCCCATCCTCCGGAAGCCCCGAAAGCGGCAATCTTCAGGACCGGAGCTCCATCGGCAGGAACCGCATCGGCGCTGATGTACATCTGAAGCTTCGCATGCAGCACATCCCCTTCATGAGGAGCTGCCGGGTCGGTGTTATCGATGGGGATCGCTTTCCAGGCCGCCCCGCCGCTGTTCGCAAAGCCCTGGCCCTTCTCCAATACCAGTGACTGCTCCATTTCTGCTGTGCCGGTAACTGTGTAAGTATCCGGAATCCCTGTCATACTGCTGAAATCACTATCTGCCATAGAATAGTCGACCACATTACCTCCCGCTCCCACCGCCAGCATGGAACATATCAAAGCCAGCGCGGTTGACCTGAATATATTCTGCATATTATCCGCCATTCCTTTCCAATGTACATTTAAGATACATTCATCAATTCTTTCACCTTCTCCCCCATCCGTACGTATACCGGCACAGACAGGATTTGTCCCCCATTACTCTTCTTCATATAGATACATCTCTTCCGTTCCATCCACCGCATCCCAGCCCTGGGCGAACGTAAGCTTACCGTTATAGCGCAGAATACCGCCCCAGCTTAAGGAAGCTCCTTCATGCAGTTCTAACTGCCTAAACGGCTCCTTTTTGCTGTAGAGCGCCTGCCCGCCCCCGTTCCTGCCGTCCGGACGCCGGTAATAAAAGTCCAGCAGAAGCGCATCGTCCTCTGCCCCATAGTCCGTAACGGCGCATGCCACCTCGTATAACTGTCCAAACTCGCTGACATCCAGAAACTGTCTTGGTTCAAAACTCCAGGTCAGCAGGTCATCCGACAGGCCGATATGCTGTACGCCGCCGCAGCCTTCGCTGATATACATGATATATTTCCCATTGAGCTTCACCGGCTCACCCTGAGTGTTACGCGGAATCACAGCGGATTTTGCCCAATATTTTGATACGGTTAGCGGCACCACCAGACCTCTTTTTTCCCAATGAAACAGATCCTTTGATACCGCCATCTTTACATGGCAGGCCACCTCCATGGGCATGTCGCCCAGCATGGCCCGCTCCACGTCTTTCGGCAGCATTGCCACACCGATATAGAACATGACATACTGGTCCTTTAATCTATAGATCTTGGGATCTTCACAGCTTAAGATCTCGTCCTCTTCTTCCGGAAATATAATCGGATTCTCTGCATAATCCTGCCAGCCCGTTTCAGGATTATAGACCGCCAGGCCGATCCGGGAACACAGCGTCTCTTTTTTCGGTGCGGCCCGATAGAACAGATAGAGTTTGCCATCCTGTTCGATCATGGTAGGATTAAAGATAAATCCGGATCTCCAGCCTACGTTCGTCGGATCTTTCCACAACGCCTTTTTTCTGTATGTCATGGCCTCATTCTTCTGAAAGGGACCGATAGCCCAGCCAGGTTTCGTGGCTTTCTCACATCCGAATTCTTCCACGGAAATCTCCGATATTACTCCCGGGACCGATCTGTTAATGGCCTCCTCAAAGCACTTGCGGTGTCTGGCCAGCTGTTCCTGATTCAGCATTTGAATTCCTCCTTATCCCATATATGGATCTGCTCCTTCACCTCCAAAAGAGGGGCAAAGGGCGCTTCCTTCCTTCCATTTGCGAAGCAGTAGACATTCTTCGAAACCGTCTGTGCCTGTACGTTTTGCCAGGCCAGCTCTGCGAGGATCACGGGTTCTTTTTCCGCTTCTATGGAAAATGACTGTAGCAAACAGGGCTCCTGCGTCGTCGTCAGTGCAGGGAATGCCCCCTGCCGGATCACACTGCCGTCCAGACGGTAAAACTTCCAGTTCAGCGTAAGGGGCTTGGGTGCGTCGGCCAGCTCCACCCACATCCCGCAGGTAAGTGTATCTTCATATAACACATGGTCATAGCGCAGACTGGCAAGATTCCTGCGGAAGCTTTGTTTCATGGCGTAATATGCCGCTTTTGGCTTCAGGTCATAATTCAGCAGGCTTAAACTGGCCGCGTTGGGCCACGTCTCATTGACCGCCCAGATCATGACGCCGCTGCAGTCCGGTTTCTTCCTTCTGCACTCTTCAATGATATAGCGGATACCCTCCGCCTGCAAAAACTGGCTGGCCCAGATCATATCCGGCAGGGACCCGGTCCGTCCGAAGAACCGCTCCACCATCTGTACATCCAGCCATTGATCCTGGCTGCCCCAGGCAGCCCCAAAGGCATTATGGAACCATAGGGAGGGTGAGCTTTTCTGAACCGGCCACTGCTGATCAGCCGGGATCACCGAACGGTATTGGTCCTCATTTGCCATACCGCTGCACCCCGCCTCACTGTATAAGACAGCCCGGAACGTGTTCCAGAACTCATAGAAACTCCCATCAAAGGTCCGGTAACGCTGATCCCCTTTGCGAAGATCATATCCCCAGGGGCCGTGTACCTCCCCCTCTCCCTCCAGCGGGGAGGATATATGATAAATCCTCGTATCGTCCAATTCCCTGCAGATATCAGCCAGAAGCTTCAGCGCCATTTCATCGTATCCATCGGCTCCGGCCATATAAGTATCCGTATGGAACGGCGTGAGCAGGTCTTTGATCTCGCAAGCCAAAGCTTCCCCCTTCTCACCGCCGTCCTTCAGCCGTGACCAGTCCACATAGAGCTCGTTTCCCCCGCAGTACAGCAGCACGCTGCAGTGATTGCGCAGGCGCAGCACAATCCTCCTGGCCTGATCCTCAAGCAGACGCAGATACTCTCCGGTCTCCGGGGGATTCTCACAGCATTGCGGGAAATCCTGCCACACCAGGATTCCCATTTGATCACATAAATCATAAAAGCAGTCCTTCTCCGTCAGGCCTCCTCCCCATATGCGTACCAGGTTCACCCCGCCTTCACAAAGCAGCTGCAGGAAACTTTCATAGCGTTCTCTGTCGATGGTGGCCGGAAATACATCCAGCGGTACCATATTAACCCCTTTTATAAACACAGGCGTACCATTGCATGATACCTGCAAAGGCGCAAGCTGTGCGTCAGAGCCTTTGCTGTGCATCATCTGCAGGCTGCGGATCCCATGGTGGGTATGGATATGATCCAGTTCCCGTCCGTCCTGATCCCTGAGAATGATCTCCACCTCGTAGAGATATGGCTCTCCCAGGTCATGCGGATACCAAAGCCTTGGCCTCTCTATCAGAAAGCTTACACATTCTTTTGCTTTTTCTCCCAATTCAAAGAAAAATTCCCTCTGTGCGAACCGCACGGCCAGACTGCCGGCCCCGACCGCGCCTGCGCGTTCCAGCCGGATCTGAATTTTAGCGTTATCTTCCACGATCCGGGAGGTGATATGATAGTCTTTCACATAACTGCTTTCCTTTTCCAGCAAAGATACCGAATCCCAGATTCCCATAGTCAGCATCCGCGGTGCCGCGTCCCACTTATAGCTGTTGGGACACTTCAGTCCGTAATGCCGTTTGGCCGGATCCCGCATTTCCTCCGTCAGATAAAACACAACCCAGATCCTGTTCTTACCCGAATGAAGGTGCGGGGTGACCGCAATATTGACTGTGCCGTACATACCGATATGGCTGCAAACCCGGGTGCCATTGACATATACTTCACAGCAGTAATCCAGGCCGTCAAATGACAAGATATAATTCCTGCCCCCGTCTTTCTCTATCTCTGCCTCTGTGTAATAGATCCAGGCCTTTTCTTCCGTCCAGAGAATGGTATCCAGATGATCTGCATAGAACAGCTCCTCTCTGCTTTTAAAAGCAGCCTGCTGTACATTGTACGGGACAGTTACCTCCCGGAAATTTTCTGCCCTTCCTAACCGGAGCGACGCGATCGATTCTATGTCGCTCCATCCCACTTTCCACGTTTTTAGTGGTAAATTCATAGCTCTTTCCTCATTCCAGCAAAATTTGTTTATCCTTTGATTCCGGACGTCGCCATCCCTTCTATGAACTGCTTTTGGCCAAACGCGAACAGGATGATCACCGGAACTATCGCGACTAACGTAGCAGCCGATAAGACGTTCCAGGGAATCAGATAATCATGGCCGCCGTTATTAAACAGGTTTTCAACCATCTGAAGCCCCTGGGCCAGTGTATATTTATTTTCTGACAACAGATAGAGGTTTGCTTCATAGACATCATTATAGGTACCAACAAAATACAGCAGGAACAAAGTTACAAACACCGGCTTGGAGAGCGGTACCATAATGGAGCGAAACATCTGGAATTCACCGCATCCGTCGATCTTAGCCGCTTCAAACAGGGAACCCGGTACTTTGGCAAAGAACTGGCGAAGCAGAAAAATGGCGAAAATATCTGTTCCAAAAAATTTTGATACTGTCATCGGGAGATAGGAATCCATCCAGCCCAGATTAATATAGACCTCATAACAGGGGATCGTAAGCAATTCCCCCGGAATCATCAACGCGCACATAAGAATGCCGAATATTAATTCTTTATATTTAAACTGATACCTGGCGAACCCGTACGCCGCCAGACTGCAGGTAAATATCGTCCCCAGGGATTTTACCAGGATCAAAAAAATTGTGTTAAAAAAGAAACGGACGATATGAAACTGCTCCATCTGAAATACTTCCCGGAAATTATTAAGGGTCCGTGTCTGCGGCCACCAGTGAAACGGACCGATCGCTTCCTGCATGGTCTTAAAAGAGGTCACCACCAGATAGTACAAAGGCAGCATCAAAACCACCGCAGTCAGGATCAGAATCCCTGTTATCATCCACCGGAACGCCTTGCTGCCTTTTGGCTCATTACGTTTCATGTTTTGTTCCACCTCACTCCCCGTCATCACTGACATAAAACTTTTTCAATCCGAAATTAATCACCGTGAATCCCAGGATAATCATAAAGAATAACCACGACAGTGTTGACGCGTACCCCAGCTTGAACGGCGTTTTAAAAGCCGTATTATACAGGTAAATCGGGAACAGGAGCGTGGAATTCGCGGGATACCCCTCGCCGTTCCCCATAAAATAAGCGATATTGAAGCTCTTAAAGCAGTCTATGGTGGTCATCACCACATTGAAGAAGAAAACATGGGAAATCTCCGGAAACGTCACATGCCAGAATTGCTGAAAGCGGCCAGCGCCATCCAGCCTGGCTACTTCATACAGCGACTCCGGTACCTCCTGCAGTCCGGCCAGAAATATAATCATTTTCACGCCGAATCCCCAGGCGCTGACGATCACCAGTGTCAGCAGCGCTGTCTTGGAACTCATGTACCAGCCCGGCCCCTCTATCCCAAAATAATCCAGAATCATATTCACCACGCCGCTGCTGGGGTGAAACAAGCCCTTGAACGCGGCGGCCACAGCAAAGGTCGGTATAATACAGGGAATAAAAAATATAGTTCGGAATACTCCCCGCGCACGGATTTTTGCATTGAGCAGCAGTGCCGTCAGCAGCGCCAGCAGCAGAATCAGCGGCCCTGTCGTGAGGGCATAGATCAGGGACTGCTTTACCGCTTTCAGGAAGAGCTTATCCTTTGTCAGTACATCGATATAATTTCCCAGTCCGACAAATTCCGTACCGGAAGAACCGATTCTTGTGTTGGTTAAACTGAGATAGAAAGTTCTTCCAATGGGATACACATAGAAGATCAGAAAACCGATCAGCGCGATTCCGGTAAAAGCAAAAAAATATCTCCGTTCTCTTTTGGCGAGGCATTTTGATTTTCGCTGCCCGCTATTCTTATTATCTTTCTTAAACACAGCACCTGCTCCTTTTCTTAAAATAGAGTCCGCTTGTGAAACTTATCGATTGTATTTAAGAGAGAACGGCGGTGTACGCCACACCGCCGTCCTGAAGGTTAACGATTCGATTCCAGATAATCATTGGCCTGTGCCGTGGCTTCTTTCGCCGCTTCTTCAGGCGAAAGTTCACCTTCCAGCATCAGATCGATGACCGGCTGTACCACGGTCTGAGTGCAGTTATTGAATTCCGGGTCCCTTGGCAGGGTCATAGCGTCATCCATGGCCGCGTACAGGGCTTCCAGATTCTGGGGACAGCCGCGCTCTTCCTTTTGCACCGCCAGCTTTTCATCCACCACGGACTGCCTGCAGCAGGGATATCCCAGCTCATTCATAAGCTTCGCACCCTCTTTACCGGTGAAATATTTCAAAAACGTCCAGGCCGCCTCCGGATTTTTCGTATCCTTGCTGATGGCGTAGCCCTCTACCGCGAACTCGCTGCCGGCTTTCTGCGCGCTGCCAGAAGGCAGTGCTGCGATATCCCAGTCCAGGCCCTCCACCGCGTTATAAGCCACCCACATACCGGTATGGCCGCCGTATTCCATCGCGGACAGGCCGCCTGCGAAACCGCCCAGGGCGTCATCCGTGCTGGAAGGTGCGAACTTGTACGTGCCCTTCGTAGTCTTGTCAAAGAAGAACTGAAGTCCCTTAACCGCTTCCGGGGTATCTAAGGCGCAGAGATTATCAACCATCCAGTCGCCTCCCGCCTGGCGCACATGAACCAGCCACTCGCCCCACCAGCCAAGGACCGTCGTGCAGCCCCACTGGGAATATTTTCCATCCTCCTGTTTGGTCAATGCCTGCCCGGCCTTGATAAAATCCTCCTGGCTCCAGTCATCCGTGGGATATGTAACACCGGCCTCGTCAAATAACGTCTTATTATAGTAGAGAAGGCCGACATTGAAAGAAGTGGGCATAGCCAGTAATTTTCCGTCTACCTTCAGGCTTTCCAGCGTAGCGGGGAAAAAGTCATCCGCATTGACCTCTTGTGCGTCCCGTTCCATATAAGGAGTCAGGTCCAATAACAGATCCCTGGAGCTGGAGACATGGATATCCCCGGATTTGATCAGATCCGGCGCCTGGTTGGCTGCAATCAGGGTATTATCATCTTTGTCCCAGAGAACTTCCACATGGATTCCGGGATATTCTTTTTCAAAGGCCTCAATAAATGGCTCAAACGCTGTTTTCTTCGCTGACTCCAGGCAAAAGGTAACGGTACCTTCCACAGCACCGCTGTCCGCAGCCGGCGCCACGCTTCCCGCAGGCTCATTGGCAGGCGTATCCGGCGTCTTGTTTTCCTGACCGCATGCCGTCAGCAGCGTAAACAGCATGATCATCGTCAGCGTTAACGATAAGATGGTTCTCATTTTTTTCATATTCTTCACCCTCCGGTTTTAGTTAAGTTACAAATTTATCTATTTCTTAATTTGTAACTTTATAAATTAAGTATATTCGATAGGGATGATTGTTGTCAATGGAATTTTGTCTCTCGGCCAGAAACCGTCAGATCGTACAAGATTAGCTGTTTCAATTTGTGCACCTTCACAATAGTACTGCGTTTTTCACAGCATTTTATAAGAAACCTTGCATTTTTCAGAAGAATCATTTATAGTGTTAAGTAGTTAAGTAAATTCGAGGTGATAATATGGACAATAATAAAGTTACAATGCAGCAGATCGCAGATAAACTCGGTATCAGTAAAGTCTCTGTCTCCAAAGCGATTAACAATCAGGAGGGGATCAGCCAGGAATTGCGGAAAAAAATTCTCAGCGTCGCTGTGGAAATGGGCTACATGCCGAAAAAGAAATTTACAACCGCGGACAAACAGGATTACAAGCTTGCCTTTTTCACACCGAAACGCTATTTTTTTGAAAATGAAAATTTTTATTCTCAGATTTTCTACTATCTCAATAAAGAATGTTCAGACGCCCATTATACGCTTTCCGTTTTTATCATCAACGCGGAGGATGAACACGCCGGTATCCTTCCGTCTATCTACCTGAACGATGATTTTGACGGTGTATTCGTCGGCGGAGAGATGGAATCTTCCTATATACAGAATCTGCTGCGTTTCCAGAAACCGGTGATCCTGATCGATTTCTATAAGCCCGGCCTGGATCTGGATTGTATTCTGGTGGATAACTTTTATATCGGATATGAAGCGACCACCTATCTGATTCAAAACGGCCATACGCGGATCGGGTTTGTCGGCAATATCGAACAGGCATCCAGCATAGCCGACCGATTTTACGGTTACCAAAAAGCCCTGGCCGAGAACCAGCTCACCTATTCCAAAGAATGGAACATCGTCAACAACGAACCCCTGACCGGGCTGTACACGGAGAATATTTCATTGCCCGGCGAGATGCCCACCGCTTTCCTCTGTTATTGTGACATGGCGGCTTTTTATCTGATCAAAACACTCAGCAGCAGGAATCTGCATGTCCCGCAGGATATTTCGATTATCAGTTTCGACAATACAGAAATCAGCAAAAGCAGCATACCGCCGCTGACCACCGTGGATATCAGCAAAAAGCAGCTGGCAAACCACGCTTTCCAGCAGATGCTTCTGCGGCTGGATAATCCGGACAGCAACACGCAGCGGGTGATTGTCAGCACGAAATTAGTGATCCGCTCTTCTGTTCGTCATATATCATGTGATGGTTAACTGGAGCTGAGAGGTGGGGTTCTTCCCTGGGGGGCGGGTTCTTCCCCGGGTATGGGTCCCCCCTCCGCCTGCTGGTGTCCGGTCCGAATCCCGGAGCTGCCCCAGACAACGGCGGGTGTTTGTGTCACCCTGGACGAGCGGAGGGCTTGCGCTGGCAGCAGCTAGGTGAGAAAGAGGCACCGGATTCAGGAACCGGGCCGATTCACCAGGAACGCATGACGCGTTCCCGGTTCAGCGGCCCTTGCAGGTCGGCCGTGAAGGCCGCCCCGCATCCTGAATCCGGTGCCTCTTTCTCACCAAGCTGCTGCTCAGCCGCCCTATGCTCGTCCAGGGTGACACAAACACCCGCCGTTGTCTGGGGCAGCTCCGGGATTCGGACCGGACACCAGCGGGCGGAGGGGGGACCCATACCCGGGGAAGAACCCTTAGCAGGTGAAAATTTTTTATACAGATTATACTTAAACCAAACGAAACTGCGGAGCGCGTCCTTCGAAAATGTCGATCAGTGCACGGGCCGTCACCTGCGAGGTGGCGGCACAGTTCTCGTAGGTTTCCGCAGAGGTATGGGGGGTAGCCAGATACTGCTCAAAGGCGAACAGCGGATGGTCCGGCAGGACCGGTTCTGCGGCAAAGACGTCCGTGCCCATACCGGCTATCTTTCCGCTGGCTAAAGCCCGGCACAACGCCTGCTCGTCCACGATGCTGCCCCGTGCGGTATTGATCAGCAGCACTCCGTCTTTCATGAGGCGGATGGTGTCCGCGTTGATCAGTTTCTCTGTCTCCTGAGTGGCGGGCAGATGGATGGAGATGAGATCGCTCTCTTTTAACACCTCTTCCAGGCTTACCAGGGACACGCCTAACTTTTCGGCCGCCTCTTTGTCTGGATATTTGTCGTAGGCGATCATGCGCGGATGAAAGCCCTGAAGCTTCTCAGAGACGTCCCGCGCGATGGCCCCGAAGCCCAGGAAGCCTATGGTACGGCTTTTCAGTTCGTGGGACATGGGCCGCAGCCAGCTGCCTTTTCTGACGGCTGCATTTAACACCGGGATCTGCCTGGTCAGGCTTAGCATCAGGCCAACCGCCTGCTCCGCCACTGCAGTGGTGTTGATGCCCGGGCTGTTGCACACGATGATCCCCCGCTTCTTCGCGGCTTCCAGATCGATATTATCCACACCGACTCCGAAGCGGGCGATCCCTAACAGGCGGGGAGCCTTAGCGAAGATCTCCTCATCCCAAGTGTCGACGCCTGCCACCACACCATCGATGCTGCCCACGATCTCTTTTAACTCTTCCGCCGTGCAGGGCCGGCCATGCGGATTTTCGATGATTTCGCATCCGTAATCCTCAAGAATTCTTTTGCCCTCCAGGCAGTATTTTGAATAATTCGTCACGGTGACGAGTACTTTTTTCATGGAGTTCTTCCTTTCCTGATCCTGCTATAAATTTTTTGTACTTAGATGGTCCCTGATCCAGTCCGTCATGCGTATGAACTGGTCCGTCTCCAGGATGCAGGTCTCGTTCAGGAGTGCCGCATCCTTGGTTCTGGTCCGTATCGTTTTAAAATTCCCGATCTGCTTCTGATAATATTTCGCGTTGACCGGGTAGACCTGGCGCTCGATGAAGGAGGCCATGGTCAGGAAGTCCGCCAGTGTCCTGGAAGTATCCGGTTCCTGCTTATATTCACGGATCAGCCGCACGTACAGCTCCGGGTGAAAATTCGCCATGACGCCGCTGAAACCGGATGCGCCCAGCCGCAGGGTCTCCAGAAGGGTGGAGGTGTTGGCGTTGAACAGCTTCAGATTCGTTCCGCGTATCACGTCAAGCTTCGCTTTCATGACCCCGATATCACAGCTGGTATCTTTGATGAAATAAAATCTCCCGGTGTTGGCACACCATTTTAACAATGCGGGGGAGAGCACCCGCTTATAGGGATAAGGGCATTCATAGAATCCCAAAGGCAGGTCCGAAGGCAGTTTTTCCAGAAGCGTCTGCAGATTCTGAAGCCAGATCTCGTCGCTCTCCTCCTCCCCGGCCAGCCGGTTGGTGATCAGGATCACCGCGTCCACTCCGGTGGCCGCCACGGCATTTAATTCCGCCGCCTGATCCTTAAGGCTGTCGGAGATATGGCCTGAAGCCACCACCGGTACGCGGCCGGCCGCTTTTTCCTTTACAAAGGATGCGATGTCTACTCTCTCCTTAAGGGACAGATAAAACATCTCGCTGGACTGGCAGTCGGCGAACAAACCGGCCACCCCCGCTTCGATATACCAGTCTACCAGCCTGCCCAGCGACTCATAGTCCACTTCATTTTCCCCGGTAAACGGCGTCAGCATCACCGGCCATACGCCGTCCGCAAATTGTCTATTCATTCTGATCTCCTTTCGTCTGTACCGCCATAGGTTCCACCCAGTATTTCGGAGCGGTTAAAACGCCCATGGGCTCTAATTGATATTCGTAGCACCACTTACATCCTTGCGTCCGCCAGATATCCGGCCCGTACCAGGTCTCAGAGGCGTCTGCGTTGTGGACGGGTCCAAACGCGTTGGCCCGGTTGCCAAAGCAGGTCAGTTCGATCCGGTGGCGGCCGGCCTCTACCGGTCCGCAGTTCAGCCGATAGGGAGCAAAAGCAGTATTTCCCTTCCTCCGTCCATCTACCGCTATCTGGACCAGCGCACCGCGATATTGTGAGGTCTCCACCCAGAGATTCCCTTCCCCGCATTGGATCTCTGCCTCATATGTGAGATTACCGGCATAGAAGGGCAGGCCCTGCACGGTGATATCCCCGTAACAGATCTTCTCCGGCTTTTTAATAATGCAGCTTTGGCTTCCCCGCACCTGTACGCCGAATTCGCCCAGCAGGTAACACCACTCCACATTGGTCTTTCTGCCAAAGGGAATGTGAAGCTCCAGCGTATTAAGGCCTTTCTTAAGCGGCGGCAGCGGTATGGTACGGATATGTTCATCCACAAACCACCCCTCCGGCTTCTGCTCCACAGGCTCCGCGTTCCATGTAATCCGCATCTCTTCCGGCCGCTCTAAGGCCAGGCGCAGGTTAGGTACTTCTGTCTCGCTATGTATCGTAAACCGCAGATGCAGCATGTGTTCCGGTACCGCTTCACCGGATTGTGTCCATGGCTGCGCCAGCGCCTCCATCCGCAGCGGATATCCCAGCTTTTCCCGGAACCGGTTGTCGATCCGCAGGATTTCCTCCTCCGGCTGCCATGGGCCGTCGTCAAAAGCATACGCAGCCATATCGAAAAGCAGTACATTCGGCTCTTCCAGCCGATAGCTCATTGGCTGAGGAAGATATTTTTGATTTTCCGGTTTCCGGTAACAGGGCACAAGCATAGCTCCTGCCACAGGCCGTGGCTCCAGTCTTACCAACAGGCTGTCGTGCTGGGACGCGTACCAGGTTATGCAGGTAATCCCCTGCTCCCTCTTCGCATCCAGCGGATGGATCGATCCGTCCAGTGTATCATAGAGCACCGGATACCACTGGCCTTTCACGCGGATACTCCACTCTTCAGTGAAGGCGATCTGCTCATTCACCGGCTTTTTGCCGTGACACAGGAACAGCCAGCGGGCATCCCCGTCCTGTCTCATCTGGCAGAGCAGGTTCGAGGCTCTCACTCCTGTCTCGAATCTGGTCAGCTTCGTGGGATCCGTACCGTCTACGGCGCGCATATCCACATCCACCTGGCGGTACGGCTCTAACTCTTTGAGCAGATTCGTTTCAAAGAAGGGAATGCGGACACAGCGCCCGGCCAGTCTGGACGGCTCCGGACTGGGCCTGGCGTCCTGATATGCAGCCGGTTCTCCCAGAAAGATTACCTTACCGCCGGCACCGGCGAAGCGGGATAACCGCTCCAGCGTGGAACGGCGAAGTGTCAGGCAGCCGGGCACGATTACCACGTCGTAAGCCATCCGGCCCATGCGGAATCTGCTTTCGCCGGGCTGCTCCTTCTCTTTTGCGAGCAGGGACTCCGAGATGAAATCAAAGTCGATCAGACCGAACAGCAGCCATTCGATCACCTGGGCAAACCCGGTCTCCAGACTTTTGCGCACTTGTGCAGTCTGGCTTCGCGGTCCCCAGTGAAGCCAGTAGGATTCGATTGGATGGATAACCCCCACCCGGACCGATGGTTCCCCTCTGGTAAGCGCTGTATTCAGCCGGGCAAAATGATTCTCAATATAAGGATATTCCCGGTACCACGGAGACTGATAACCGATGCTGGCGGGATAATCCCGCTTGGCTTCCCCTTCCATGGACAGCCAGCATAGATGCGGCACCCGTACCGTTACGCCCAGGGCGGCCTGCCAGTCTCCGGCCAGCTTATGCCCACGGAAATCAAAGCCCCATCCGGTAACTCCGTACAACTCGCTCATCACGCCTTCCCGCCCGAACTGGTGGGCGACACTCTGGGCCTGCTTGGCCGTGGAATACTCCCTGCGGTCGCAGAGCATATCGATGCCGGGAAGTCCGAAGTATTTCAACGGGCGCATGACCTCCCCCACCGCCACCGTCTGCATGTAGAGCGTCCATTCACTCATCATATGGCCGGTCAGCGCGATGTGGTGCGCGCCGCACCATTTCCCGATCTGGTCGCAGAAACTCTGCGCAAACCGTTCGCTCAGATGCCGGTGGTACAGATAGCGGACCCAAGACACCTGATCCCCGCGTTCCCAGAACAGCTCCGGCAGATGCTCCATCAGCGATATCCCGTATTGTTCCCGGAACGTCTCTTCAAAATCGTCGGTGAACGGCAGGATAACCGCCTTTCTCTCAAAAGGGTCCTGCAGCGCTTCTTTATGTCCGGTCTGGGGTTCGTCGGTAAATATAGCAGGGATCGCTTTCCCGAACTCCTCCCCGCACTCCTGTTCATATTTCTCATGGGTGAGGTCCAGGAATCTTCTCACCGCGGACGCATCCAGCGTGTTCAAATAGGCCTGGTTGTTGTACCAGGGGGTGTCACCGGAGATTTCCAGCCATGCGTCCCAGATCTGCGGGCCGTCCGGGGATTCCCCGGGTAGCATCCGGTAACTTTCAAGACAGCCCTCCTGATCCAGTTCCACACGGTACCTCGCCAGATGAACCCGGTCGCTGCTGCGGACCGCCCTGGCCGTCGCCATGAACGCCCGCTGTCCATCCTCCCGTTTAAGCTGCGAAGGTTCAAAGACCAGAAACCGGGAACGGTACTGTTTATCCTTCGTGACCATTCCTCCTGCGCTGCCCGAAGGCCATCGGTCCTCGTCGTACAGCCAGCAGAGCAGATCCTCCCGCTTCGCCTCATTCAGACAATACTTCACATCATCAAAAAATTCTTCCCCCAGGTATTCCGTATCCAGCCCTACCCGGCAGTGGATATGGAACCCTCCCATCCCCATCTCTTTGAGCTTCAGAATCTGCCGTCCCATCAGCTCCTGATCCAGGCTGCAGTTCCAGGCCCAGAACGGCGCCGCGCGGTATTCCTTTGTCGGTGATCGAAATAATTCCGGGTCCAAAGACCCGGTGCGGCTTTTCTCATATAACATGGCTTCTTCAGCCTCCTTTGCTGCGGTTGCGGTACTCTAAAGGAGTACAGCCGGTTTCTTTTTTAAAGATTTTGAAAAAATATTTCGGATTCGCATAACCCACTTCATCGGAGATGCGCTCCACGCTCAGAGCGGAATTCTCCAACAGCTGCCTGGCCTTCTCGATGCGGATATCCGTGACATATTCGTTGAATCCCACTTCGCAGTTTTTCTTAAACAGATTGCTCAGATAGGCGGCGGAGATATAGAATTCCCCGGCCACCGACTGCAGCGTCAGCTTATGCCCGCAGTGGGACCGGATATATTCCAGCACCTGCTCATAGATATCCTCGCTGCGGTACACCGGTCTGCCGATGGAGTGCAGGATCAGGATTACATAGCCCGAGAGCTCCCGCTTCATCTGCTCGATGCTGCTGCAAAAGAGATAGCGGTTGTCGAACACGGCCATGACATCGTCCGTCTCAGTACCTGTGGCCACGGCATACTGGTTAACCCGGTCGATCAGATATCCGCAGGTCTTACCGATATCCCCGATGGTGAACTCTCCCACATCCATATGGGCAAAAAAGCTTTCCAGAATCTGCGGCGCTTTGTCCGGGTGGTATTTCATCTCCAGGAACCAGTCGTCCAGACAGTTCTCGGAGTAAATCAGCTTATTTTTCTCGGCCGGCTCCTGGGCGTTTAAAATCCTGCGCATATCCGTGAGCCTGGCCCGCTTCAGAAGTTTTTCATTCTTCAGCATCAGGCCGTGAAGCTCCATCAGGTTTTCTTTGCAGCGGGAGACACACAGGAACAGCTTCCCCTCCGGCAGGCATTTCAGCAGATACCCGCAGATATGATCAGCCTTGTTCTTCATCTTGGCCTCTCCGATCGGTCCGTATAGGATGATAAAGAACTGGTGTTTTTGCAGCGGATTGGCTACTAAGGCCGCCTGGATATCCGTCAGGATCTCATCGCACAGTTTTCTGGCCGCCGTCATCGCCGAAGGAATCTTCGTGTGTACCGTCACCAGCAGACACCGCTGGTCCAGCCGGCAGCCATACTGGGACAGTTCATCCCTCACACCGTCATCCCAGTGGTTCATCACCGCATTGCGCATCGCGTCCTGCGCTTTTTCATATTCGAAACTGTCTACCTTCTCCTCCAGATGGGATACGCTTTTCCGGTACTCGATCTGGTCCACCGCTTTTTTCAGCTGTTTTTCGATCTCCTCCGTGGAAAATGGTTTCAGGACGTACCCGATCACCCGGCTTTCTATGGCCTGGTTCAGATAGTCGAAGTCCTTATAACTGCTGATCACGATGACCACCTTATCCGGATAATGACGGCCGATCTGGTCCAGGAACTCCACCCCGTCCATCTTGCGCATACGCATGTCCGTGATAATGATATCCGGATCGGTTTTCCCGATCAGCTCCAGGCCTTCCACGCCATTGGCGGCTTCCCCCACGCAGGTCAGCTCCATGGATGTGATGCCGCCTATTTTTTTCAGCAGTCCTTTTCTGATTATGACTTCGTCATCCACGATGATATATCGGTACATGGAAATTGCCTCCTTTGGGTGTCCCTGTTGGGTGTCTCTGTATAAATGCGATTATAAGCCCGTTGCCCCGCTGACAGCCGACTGATAAAAGTCCATAATCTGCCGGTGCAGAGGATCGGAACATGGAATCCGGCACACTTCCTTGAGAATCCGTCCGGCTCCCTGTAAAGCCACCTCCCGCTTCCATTCTTCATCATACGGATACAGCAAAGCGGCGGCGATGGTCTTGGACAATATCCGGGTGTCGCCCCCGTACTTTTGGATGAGTCTGGCCGGACCTGCCAGCCGTTCGTCCACTCCCAGCTTTACCCTGGGATTCCTGGCATTTCTTATAATAGAATCCCGGATAGCCCGGTTCGTGAATTTTTTGAGGGAAGCGGCGGCGAATTCTATCTGGCTCTGCCGGGAATAGCCGTACTCCCGGCAGAGCGCTTCGCCGATCTGCGGATAATACTCCGAAAGCATCTGAAGGATCTGCGGATCGTTGGCCGCATCGGCCATATCCCCGTATCCCATCCGGCTGCCCGGATAGCAGATGATGGCGGAGGCCGCGTTATAGGTGTAGAGTTTCCGGGTCATCAGTGCAGGAAAATCATCCGTATATTCCAGAAAGGGAGCCCAGGGCTCTGTGCCCGTTCTCTGTGTCTGCCCCTCACATATTTGTGTCCCCCGCGGCCGGCCGCAGAACAAGCGGTCGTATTCTTCTGAGCAGATGCCGGCGCCTTCCCCCTCGATCGTGGTGCAAAAAACCGCGGACGGATATAATTCCACCGGATTGCTCCCGCCCAGCGCTTCCTCCATAACCTGCCGGGCACGGCTGCCGTTCTCGCACAGATACAGCCGGGCCCCGGGACTTACCTGTCCGGACAGCCAGCGGCCGGCCGCTTCCAGATTAGCGATGCCTACAGAAACGAAAATGTTCTGCGCTTTTCTTGCGTAATCAGCCGCTTTCGGGTCCTCCAACGTTACCGCGTCGGCCGGGATTATTTCACGGGGACTGCGGCTGCCGTAGTAGGTAATGCGGTAACCGTTCCGGATCTGCCGGATCAATTCCGTATCCCGGTCGATTAAAACGACCGGGAACCCCTGTTCATCCAGCAGTCTCGCCAGGAACCCCCTTCCGGTCTTTCCGGCTCCGAATATCACTACCGGGTTCTCATTCTCCATCCTGAATCAGTCCTTTCTCTCTTAGAACCTCCACCTGCCTTAGGATCATCCCGAACAATTCGTGACTCTGATCCAGGCCGCAGACATCCTGAAGCACCCGTTTGGGGCCGCCTTCCCGCCGCATAGCCTTTAACCGGGCTGCGCTTTCATCTTCCGCAGACGGGCTTTCATAATAGATCGCCGCAGCGATGGACAGACACAAATGTTCCGGTTTTATCCCGTATTCATATCCCATCAGGGCCGGTCCCAGCAGGCGGTCGGATGGGCTTAGCTTGCGGATGGGATCTCTGGCATTGCGCTCCAGCGTATCCACCAGTGTCTCGTTTTGCAGCTTTGCCAGGGAGGTACCCACGAACTCGTACTGCTTTTCCAATGGAAACTGCTGTTTATGGCAGAGCGCCAGGGAGGTCTCCTCGTAGACCCCATGAAGATTTTTTAGAATCCACGGATCGTGGGCAGCCTCACAGATATGCTGGTACCCCATCAGCGTCCCCATATAAGATACAGTTCCGTTGGCCGCGTTATAAGTATAAAATTTCCGTTCCAGAAAACCGTCGAAATCATTCATCAATTCAAATTCCGGAAGCTCCGGCAGCTTCCCTTTGATCTTCGCCGCGTTGACCGGCAGCTTCCAGTAATCCTGGGCGTTGACCGCCAGGGGATCGCCCGGGCATTCGATTCCCGAACGTAAGATCACGGACTCAGCAAATCCCACCCGCTCCTCAAATTCTTTTTCCAGCCCCTGCATCTCTTCCCTGATCGAATTTCTGAGAAGTTCTGCCGGCTGCTGCCAGTTTTCACAGGTGATGACATTGAATACCTGTGTATTTCCGCTCTCCAGGCGGCTTCGAATGGCCACAGCCAGCAGACCGGCCACCTCATGCAGATTCTTTCCGCCCACACAAGTGTAGATCACGTCCGCTTCCCCCACCTTCTCCCGGATGCGTTCCGTCTGGTCATAGCCCAGCACCGGAATTCCCCGGATCGTGGAATCCTTGGCCGGATCACCCAGCACATGGACATGATAGTATCCCGCTTCGTTCAGCATCCTGCCAAACTCCGGGGACTTTTCGATAAAACAGAACTCCTCCCCTCTGCGGTACAAAAGCTGCGCAATGAATCCACGGCCGATCTTGCCGGCCCCTATGATGATATGTTTTCCCATATCTTCCTCCTCAATTCCTTAACAACTGTAACCGGTTCCCTTTCTTTTCATAACACCAGTAACCCGTTTTCTTTATTTCCATAACACCTGTAACCGTTCTATTAATTCCAGATAGATCCCGTAACGGCTTTTCAGCTGCTTGTGTAAATCCAGTTCCGGCTCCACATAATCCATGATCCGTATCTGTTCCTGCGCCGCCTGTTCATAGCTGCCGTAACGGCCGCTGCCGACGGCGGCGCAGAATACGGCCCCCAGAGCCGAAGTATTTTTTTCCTCCACCGTCTCGACCGGGGTATCCAGCATCGACGCTTTCATCCGGTTCAGCTGCCTGTTCACAGACGCACCCCCGGAAGTCCGCAGCGCGCCGGTTCCCCAGGCGTTCATATGGCTTCGGATATGGTACAGGCTGAACACGACTCCCTCGTATACGGCATAAGCCAGATCCTCTGCGGTATGTCTGCTGTGGATACCGTAAAACGTCCCGCTGGCGTTAGGATTCCAGACCGGCGCCCGTTCCCCTTCCAGATAGGGCAGATAGATCGGAGGGTTCCCCTTCAGGTATTCCTCCGCCTTAAGCTCCTGCCGGATATCAAAGGTCCGGAAAGACCAGGCGAGAGAGCGGCCGCTGCCGCTGGTGACTCCGTAGAGTACGTTCCCGTTCACATATGGACTGCTGATCAGCCTGGGGCTTATGTAAAGTTCCTCTGTTATGGTCCCCAGATGCTCCGAGGTCCCTGTAATATCATAATTCTGCCCGGGTCCGGTAATCCCCATCCCGATCAGGGAGGCAAAATAATCGTTCAACCCCGCATATACCGGCGTCCCCTCCCGTAATCCCAGCCTGGACGCGGCGTCCGGGGTTATATGCCCCGCCACCCCAGCGGGATCTGTCAGACGCGGAAGCTGTTCCTCCGGCAGTTGTAAGCGTTTGAGAAGCTCCGGTTCAAAAGCTCCTCTCTTTATATTCGCCAATCCCCTCCACAGATAGGGATCAGAAGTCCATGCACCGGTCAGCCGGTAACAGATATAGTCCTTGGGCTGCAGAAGCTTCCTCATCCGTTTCCATTCTTCTTTTCGGGCATCCTGAAACCATAGGATCCGGGGGACAGGATAAGAGTGCATCCTGGGGCAGGGCATGGATAGATATCGGAGGAATTCCTCCTGCGTACACAGTCCCTGAGCCTTCTCCACCATCTCCCCGCCCTGGGGATAATCCCAGCCGTAGAACGGACTGCGGCTGTTTCCATCGTAAAGGATATAAGAGCAGCTCTGGGATGAGAGTCCCACCGCCTCCACCTGCTTAAGGTCAAGCCTCGCGCCGGCCTGGCCGAAGGCCGCCTCCACCGCCAGCCAGAATCCTTCCGGACTGTTTTCCCGGTATTCTCCGTAATAGGTGCCGCCGTTTCCCTGTAAATCGGTGATCAGCAGCTTCACCGCAGAGGTTCCCAGATCGATTCCTGCAAACATCGGTTCCTCCTGTTCTGTCATGTCACTCTGATGTCTATGCCGGCAGCCGTATGATGACAGCCACTCCCCTGTCCGGCGTACTCTCAATCTCCAGACCGTATTTTTCCGAATAGAGCAGCTGGAGCCGCTTATGGATATTCAGCAGTCCGATGCTGTCGGATTTCTTATCGTCACCGGAGCCCGCCTGATAGATATGGCTGCGGATCCGATCCAATTCCTCTGGTTCCATACCCGCTCCGTCATCCTTGACCGTGATAACCAGCTCCTCATGCTTCAGACGGGCCCCGATCTTAACGGTCCACGGCAGTTCCGTGCCCATTAACCCGTGCTCAATGGCATTTTCCACGATGGGCTGCAGCATGAATTTGAGTACCCGGTGGCTGTAAAGCTCATCCGGGATGTCAAGCTCCAGGGAAATCGCATTGTCGAACCGGATCTCCTGGATTTTGATATATTTGGATATATGGGTGACCTCTTCCTTAAGAGTGGTCTCATCCTCCTCATAATCGATGCTGTAGCGCAGCATGTCTCCCAGAGACTTTGACATCACGGCGATGCTTTGATTCCCCTCGATCTCCGCCAGGCAGTTCATATTTTCCAGTGTATTGAATACAAAATGCGAATTGATCTGCGACATCAGATTTTTCATTTTTGATTTTAAATATTTTATTTCGCCAACATATTTTTCCTGTATCAGCCGGTTGATCTCTTTCATCATGCTCTCAAACCGGTTGTAGAGCACTCCGATCTCATCCTGGCGGTTACAGTATTTCTTCTCCAGATTCACGGTCCCAACCGGGACCTTCTTCATCACATAAGATAATTTTTCAATGGGCCCTACCAGTATCTTCGAGGCGATCACGGAGATTCCCACCGTCAGGACCACCGCCCCCAAAATGATAGCGATCAGATATTTGGTCATCTGGTTATAAAAACCGTAGTATGCTTCCAGGGATATCTCGGATATGATCTTCCATCCGTTAAATGGAATCGTCCCGAACACATAGGCATCCTGCGAAGCGTCTTTATATAAAACCCCCTGTTTCTCACTCTTGATGGTTTCCATCTGCGTATCGCCAAGTACCTGTATATCTCCGGTCCCGTACACCCGGTTCCCCAACCCGTCCAGCACGAAAGTGTCGCTGTTGGGAATGGCCGTATCCTCAATGTCCTCAAAGACATTATCGTTGCAGACGACAGCCAGAATCCCCGTGTCTTTTCCATTCAGGGTGCTGAAGCGCCTGGCCGCCAGCAGCTGCTCTTTCGTGATCCGGGTGTTCTTCGGCTGGAAGGTCTCAAGGATCTGATACTCATCCAGATCCATCAGCCGCTGATACCAGGATTGTTCCTGATAATCCTGTTCCAGGAAATATTCCCTGCTCTTCACGTAGGAATAGACATACCCGCCCTCGGTAAACAGGTAGACTCCCTCCGCATAGCGGTTGTTCTGGATCAGGTTGCTGGATATATAGATGAATTTACGGTAATTCTCCAGCCGTTCGTAATCGTTTAACAGCCGGTCCCCGTTTTCCGTCTCACAGATCGTGAGCACACAGCTGCTGTTGTCGAGTTTGCTGAATATCAGGGAATCCATCAGGGACTGAATGTCCGACAGGATGCTGTCCAGCTTCTCCGTAGCTTTGTCCACCTCGTTCTCCGCGATGATGGAGATCTGCCGGTTGTGAAACTCTTTGTTGCTGTTCAGCGTAAAGAGGAACAGGCAGAGCATCGGGATCAGAAACACCAGCAGCAGACAGGCAAATACTTTTATTCGGATACTATTTCGAAATTTCACGGTCATCCCTCCTTAGGGCACCATTATACCGAATAATTGTTCCCAAAGGAACCGCTGCCTATCCTTTGCCTATCCTTTGATCGCTCCCGCGGTCAGTCCGTCCACAAAATATCTCTGCAGGAATGCATAGATGATCAGAACGGGCAGCGCACTTAAGAAGCAGGCAGCGAACAGCATCGTCCACTGGGTGGCTTTCTGCATATCCCCCAGGAAGGTTAGCATCACTAACGGCAGTGTCTTCTTCTGCGGCGAGGACAGGAAAAGCATCGCCAGGAAAAAATCATTCCAGATCGGCACGCCCTGGGTGATCAGGATGGAGACCAGCACCGGTTTCGTCAGCGGCAGCACCACCCTGCTGTAGGTTTTAAAAGTTCCGGCCCCGTCGATCCGCGCAGCTTCCTCCAGTTCCAGCGGCACGCCGGCTTTTACAAAGTTCGTATACACGAAGATGGAAAATGGGATGCTGATGGTCACGTACAGCAGGATCGGCGCCAGATAGCTGTTGGTCAGGCCCAGTCCCCGCACGATGCTGTAGATCGGAACAATGGACATCTGCGCGGAGATCATCATTCCGGCCAGGAAAAAGATCTGCAGGAAACTGCCCAGGCGGTTGCGCAGCCTGGCGATGGCATATCCGGCCAGAGACGCTACCACCAGCAGAATCGCCGTACTGCTGACCGTAGTGATAATGCTGTTCTTTAAGGAACGGAAATAGTTCATTTTCTTAAATGCAGCCTGATAGCTCTTCAGTGTGAATTCATTGAACAGCTGGAGGTATGAGGTGGAATTATCCGGTGAGCGAAAGGAGCCAGACAGGGCAATCAATAGCGGTGAGAGCATAATCACAAAGAACACAATGACGCAGATGCTGACGATGATTTCCTTTCGGATTGCTTTTTTTCTACTCTTTGTCATGCCTCTGTCTCCTTTCGTTTAAATAAGCACAATACAATCACGGATATAATCAGTATCAATAGGAAGGCTGACGCCGCCAGAGCCTCCGCCAGACCATACTGGCTGTCGATAAACGCGATTTTGTATACCGTATACATCAGCGTGCTGGTGGCCGAACCCGGTCCGCCTCCCGTCAGGGTGAATACGTAGTCAAAGGATTTGAAACCGCTTATCATGCCCAGAATCACGTTGATCATGATGGTATTGGCCAGCATCGGGATCTTGATACGGAATATTTCCTGATACCACTTGCAGCCGTCCATCTTCGCGGATTCCAGCACCTCGCCGGGAATATTCTGAAGACCTGCCAGATAGATCAGCGTCATGGTCCCGCAGTTCTTCCACTGCTCCACGAAGGCCACCGCGATCAGGGCCGTGGCTGAGCTTCCCAGAAAGTTCGGGGCGCTCTCGGCCGCACCGAATATGTCGAAAATATTGTAGATCATCCCGTAATAGGGTGCGAACACATAGCTCCACACAAAGCCCACCACGATCGTGCTGAACAGGGCAGGTATGTAGAATACGGTACGGAAAGCCCCTTTGAGCTTTAACTTCATATTAATGATCATGGCCAGTGTCAGCGCACTGACATTGCCGAACACCACGATAAAAAACGCATAGATAAAGGTATTCTTGATGGCGTTGACCAGCGTCCCGTCCTTGAACAGGTATTTAAAATTCTCAAATCCCACGAAGCTGTAATCACCGACACCGTTCCAGTCGGTAAATCCATAGAAGAACGACATCAGTACAGGCAGAATCCAAAAAGTCACATATAACAGTAATGCCGGAATGACGAAACACAGCAGGACACGGTTTCGTTTGGATTTTAACATCCGGTAATTCCCTCCTTCCCATAGAAAGGGCATTTACGAAGTATGACTTCCTTTCTTCATAGCTTCCATAAATGCCCTTGTTCCCTTATCGCTCTATTTGTTTACCTGCTCGAATTTGCTCTGCATTGCTTCCGCTACATCCGCAGCGCTCAGTTTACCGGAAATCACTTCCTGGAACTTCGCCGCCATCTCATCGCTGACGCCGTCCGGCCATGCATTGTTCAAATTATAGATACTGTTATAATCTTTATACCGCTCCAGGTATTCCTGAATCATCGGGCGGTTGTCCGCCAGGGAATTATGGGCCGGGATATTATCGTTTTTCTCCGCCCAGGCATCAAACAGTTCGGTCCCCTCGGTAAACCAGTAGTTAAGAACCGCTTCGATGGCTGCCTGATGGTCCTCGTTGGCGCTTGCAAAGATTCCTTCCGCCGGTGTCAGGTTGTAGACGAAATCTTTTCCGGCTTCGTTGGACGGAACACAGAACATACCTCTCTTAAAGTTCTCATCCGTAGTCAGGGCTTCGAACCCAAAGCTTCCGTCGAAAATCATGGCCGCTTTGCCGTCGATGAACGCTTGGCGTGCCTGGTCTCTGGAAAGACCCAGGGTATCTTTCATCACATATCCGTCTTTGTAGAGCTGCTCATATTTGCTCAAGGTCTCCACCCAGCAGTCGTCGTTAAAATGGGTCTCCCCGGTGTATAACTGGTCGTCAAAGTCCGGATTGTCCGCATAGATACAGGAAGCACCGATCTGATAGATACCAAACTGGGTTACATAAGACTGCTTGTCACCCATGACGATGGGCGTATAGCCTTTTGCTTTCAGTTTCTCACAGGCATCGATGAATTCGTCCCAGTTCTGAGGAATCCCTTCGATCCCCGCATCGGTAAACATGTCCTGATTATACCAGGTGGTCAAAAAGCTGAGTCCCAGGGGAACCGCATAGGGTTTGCCGTCAAAGGAGAAGGAGTCCACCATATCCTCTCTGAAATCCTTTATGAAATCCATACCGCTCATATCCTTTAAGTAACCGGCTTCCACCAGGGTCTTGCCCTGCTCGCCGGCCCACCACTCGAAGATGTCCGGGCCTTCGCCGCTGGCAAATTTCATCTTGACCGTAGATTTATAGTTGTCGCTGGGAAGCTCTTCCACTTCCACCGTAATGTTCGGGAACTGTTTATGTACCAATTCCGGAAGGATATCTACATAGAAATTCTCTCCCTCAGCCTCACCGCCGGTGATGGTCATCATCGAGAGCGTGACTTCCTCTCCGTCATAGGTAAATCCGCTGTCTGTTCCTGCTGTTTCATCTTCCTTGGGCGTCTCCCCTTTTGCATCGTCTGGGGTGCTCTGGGCCTGCGGAGTCGCTTCCGGCGCCGCGGGCTCTTCCTCTTTGCCGCCGCAGGCCGTCATGGAAACCACCATCGTTAATGTCAATAATACCGCCAACAGTTTCTTCTTCACTTACTTTTCCTCCTTTTGGATGTCATTTCTAACCGGTTATCTGCAGATTTCCTTTGGTGAGATTATATTATCATAACCAATGGTAACTTTTTTTATATACAAAGTAACTTTTTAAAGTTCCCTTTTCCGGATATTTTTCGGTCTCAGTTTTCTCAAAAAGGAAAGAGGATGCCTCCAGGATCTTGAACTCCCGGAGAAACATCCTCTTGTTTTTTACATAGGTTTTCATTTTCACCAAACTCATCCAAACCGCAGCCCGTACCTTCCCGATCCCAAACACAAAGGGGAATCCGACCCGGTCAGGTCCGAATATCTCTCCGGAAGCTCCACCCAGCGCTTCAGACACAAGGGGGAGACGGTGGCGGTGGTATTCGTAGGAATCTCTAGATTCAGAACCACCTCACCCGCCGTGCGTCGCCAATGCACAAACAGCGGGCCGTACATCGTATCCAGTCGGGCGCTGACTTCAGCCAGGGACGGTGGTGTATAAGGGTTAATCAGAATATGCTTATACCCGGGTGCGTCTTCATCAATCCCGATTCCGGCCAGCACGCGGTACATCCAGTCCCCGATGGCTCCATAGGCATAATGGTTAAAGGAATTCATATGCGGATCCCACAGAGTCCCGTTCGGTTTCAGGCCATCCCAGTGTTCCCATATGGTGGTGGCACCCATTTTCACCTGATAAAGCCAGGAGGGGAGATCTTCCTTCATGAGAAGCGCAAAAGCCTCCTCCTCATACCCATTCTGACTCAAAGCATGACAGATATAAGGGGTACCCAGGAAACCAGTAACCAGATGGCCGTCCTCCCGCCGGATCAGATCCGCCAGACAGGCAGCGGCCCTCTCACGGGAAGACACGGGCAGTAATCTGAAATACAGAGCCAGAACATACGCAGTCTGTGTATGGACCTTCAGGTCCCCGAAAGCATCCAAGTAGCGTTCACAGAATCCGGTACTGACAGACTGGTACAGCGCCTGATAAATCCCGGCGTCCGCCCGGTATTCTAACAGGCCAGCGGTCCTCGCCAGAATTCCGGTCGAATAAGCATAGTAAGCGGAGCATACATAATCATTGGGCGTCGCACCGAAATAGCTTCCCTCCTCGGCATCCAGCGCTACCCAGTCGCCGAACTGAAGTCGATAGCTCCAGGAAGGCCCGTCTGCATGGCTTCGCATAAATTCCACCCAGGCTTTCATGCTGTCGTACTGACGGATAAGGATATCAGTATCCCCGTAGACTAGATAGAGAGTCCAGGGTATAATAACGGCAGCGTCCGCCCACCCGGCGGCCGAATGAGTCCCCTGCTTTAAAAAACCCTGGACCGGATATCCGGTGATGATATCCGGTACCACATGGGGTATGCCCCCCTCCGGTGTCTGATCGGCGTACAGATCCAAGAGCCATTTGGCATAAAAAGTATGCGTATCCATAAGAAAACAAGCAGTCCGGCTAAATACCTGAGCGTCGCAGGTCCATCCCAGCCGTTCATCCCGCTGGGGGCAGTCCGTAGGGACATCGAGAAAATTCCCCTTTAATCCCCAGAGAATGTTGTGCTGGAGCTGGTTTAGCATTGGATTGGAACAGGTAAAGGAACCGGTCGGCCTCATATGGGTATGCAATACCTGGGCTTTAAAATTTTCCTTAAGAATCGGACCAGGATAGGACGCCACCCAGATATACCGAAATCCCTGGAAGGAAAAGGACGGGTGGAACCAAACGCCTGTTTCGTCTCGGCAGATATAGGTAATGGTCTGCTTCGCCGTCCGCAGATTATCTGTATAAACATTTCCCAGGGGATCCAGGATCTCGAAGCACTGAAGTTCCACCCGTTCCCCCGGTCTGCCCTTGATATAGAAATGAACCCGCCCGGTCAGATTCTGACCAAAATCGATGACCGTGTCCCCGGCCGGAGTAGTCAAAATTTCCCTGGCTGGAAGCTCTTCCATCACCCGGATTCTGCCGCCACCCTGGGGGGTTAGCCCCTCTTTAGGGAACTTCACAGTACTGACGTTTTTCCAACGACTGTCAGCAGCGAATACTGGCCGGCACCAACCGTCCTGCTCAAGCCTTGCATCGTATGTCTCCCCGTCATAGATATCAGCAGCCGTTACCGGAGATGGGCAGCCCCGCCAATCCGGACCGGTTGCAAACTGCTGGATGGTACCATCCTCATAACGGATTCGCAGTTGACAAAGAAATGCAGTCCTATCTCCATAGATATGAGTCCGGCCGTAGGAGCCCATTCGTCCTTTGAACCAACCGCTTCCCAACATGGCTCCGATCACATTATCCCCCTGTATCAGCAGCGATGTCACATCGTAAGTCTGGCACAGGAGATGCTGGCGGTAGGAAGTCCATCCCGGCGCCATCTCATCTTCTCCGGCTCTTTGACCGTTGATATACAAATGGTACAGGCCAAGCGCAGTGGCACATACATAGGCCTGAACCGGCTTTTTTGTAATACGGAAGCCTCCATGCACATATGTCCCCATAAATTTGGGCACATCCTCCGGCTGCTCCGCGGTGATAAAATCACCGTTCCACTCACCGGCCATTAGGATACCGGTGACAAAGCAGGACGAGGGGCTGAAACCACTATCCTCCCCGCGCTGGCTATACACCCTCACCCGAACAAAATACTTTGTCAGAGATTCCGGGGTAAACCCATCGGCCTTCCGGTTGGCGGAGGCATCCGTCCAAATCTCACCGCTGTCAAAGACCATATGGTAAAAATCCTGATCAAGGGCGATCTGCAGCCAATAGGAGCGCTGCATGGTATCGGGACTATCCGACTCCAGGTACCAGTGAAAGGACAGATCGGAACCGGTACCCACAGGATCGGTGTCGTGATTGATGAATAACTGTTTGATTCGAAACATGGCATTCTCCTTGATTGATGAGATTTATCCCTTAACCGAGCCGGCTACCATACCGTTCACAATCTGCTTATTAAACAGTAGAAACAAAAACAGCATCGGCAGCGTGATCAAAACCACATCGGCAAAAACCAGGTTATAGGAATTTGAAAACATCCCCATGAAAGTATAGAGGGTCAGCTGAATTGTGGAATTCTCCGCTCCCGGCAAAAAATAGAGTGGATTCATAAAATCATTGAAAACTGCCACTGCATTCAGGATGATCACCGTAGAGGTCACCGGTTTAAGCAGCGGGAAAATAATATTGAAAAACATTCGGAGCTTGCCGCATCCGTCGATATGAGCAGCCTCTTCAAGCTCCAGCGGGATACCTGCCATGAACCCCCTGTAAAGCATAACCGTAAAAGGTGTGTGTATAGCCGTCTCAATAAGAATCATGCTGAAAAGCGATTTGTATATATGCAGTGCCTGCATGATCCAGATGGTGGGTAGGATTGCGGGCGGGATCATAAGGCCGGACATAATCAGAAAGTTGATTACGCTCATAGCGCGGCCACGCCGGCGCTGCAGGATATAGCCGGCCATCGAGGCCGTCAGAATCAGCAGGATCACACTGCCAAAGGTCAGAATCAGGCTGTTTTTTAAGGAGGTCAGGAAGAGATAGTCATAGGCCTTTAGGACCTCCAGATAGTTTCTCCATTGGAACACATCCGGGAGTGTAAAATTTAACAGGTTTGCCGCCCGCTGATCCTTCAGAGAGTTCAGGAGGATGAATAGGAAGGGTATGATAAACAGAAAGAACACCGCGATACATCCGATCACATCCCCCAGGAGGCATCTGGTTTTTGCTTTTTTATTCATTCACTACTCCTCCTCACTCTTCATTAGGAATTTCTGCAGCGGGAATGCGATCACGGCGATCAGCAGATACATAATCACATTCCCTGTTGTGGATAATCCGTAATAACCAGCAGCATACTGCTTATAAATAATGGACGATATCACGTCCGTGGCATAACCGGGTCCGCCCCCGGTCATGGCCCAGATAAGTTCAAAGCTTTTCAGCCCGCCGATCAGGGATAATATAATTACGGAGTTCAGGGCGGGCCGGCAAAGCGGGAAAGTAATGTGTTTCAGCAGTTGTAATCCACCTGCGCCGTCGATCTGGGCCGCTTCATAGTAGGTTCGGTCTATAGACTGTATCCCTGCGATAAAAATCACTGTAGCTATACTGATACCTTTCCACACATCCACCCCGATGACGGAGAACAGGGCAATCCTGGTATTACCCAGCCAATCCACAGCCTGGATGCCGAAAAGTCCAAGCACCTGATTGATCAAACCCTTGGAAGGGTGCATTAATGCTTTAAAGGTCAGGCCAACCGCTACCATACTGACCAGATTCGGAAAGAAGATTACGGAGCGCAGAAAGTCCTTTGTCTTAATCCGGCTGGTCAGGAATACGGCCAGCAAAAAAGCGATAACCACCTTGAGTCCGCTGGTCAGGAACGCATAGAGAAATGTATTCTTTAACCCGATATTCAATGATTTTTCCGTAAAAAACAGCTTAAAATTGTCCAGGCCGGTAAAGTTCCAGCTGTCAAAGCTCCAGGTTGTGAAGCTGAAGAAAAAGGACATTAGAACAGGCAGGATAAACATAACCAGGAAAATCACCAGCGAGGGCGCCATAAACCATAGGGAATACTGTTTCTTCTTATTCATCGGTCCCGTTTTCCTCCTTCCTTATTTAAGATTCTTGAACTGGTAAATATATTGGCCGAAGAGGCAGACGGGGATTACTCCCAGTTAAGTCCCAGCTGCTGTGCCTGTTTTTTACAATCTTCATCGTAGGATGCAGCAGCCTCTTTGTAATCAATCTGGCCGGTCACCAATTCTGTACAAATTTCCGTACACTGAGAACCCTTTACCTGCGTAAGGAATTCGGCGGCCAGGCCGGTTTTTCCCGAGTCAAAATAGGACTGCATATCGATCTTAACAGCATCAAACGTATTTTCCGGATATTCATAGTCCTTCACACAATAGGGACCGCTTGGGGGAACCTGCGCGGCATAGGCGTTCAACGCTTCGTCAGAGAGAAAGAATTCCATGAAACGAAGGATTGCATCCTTCTTGTCGGAATTGATATTTCCGTATATGGAATTCGGCATCCAGACTGTCAGGCCATTATCGTCTGCCTGATCGCCGGGGACGGCAAAGACACCGATATCATTGACTTTATCACCATAAAGTTTATAAATGTTGGTCAGCGCCGAAGTTAACATAATCCAATGGCCAGCCTCCCCGTTCGCCATGATTTCACAAGCGTCGTCGTAGGTAGTAGCCAGATAATCTTCGTTATAGTATTTAGCCGTTTCAGCAAGCTTTTCGAAGCTTCGAAGTCCCGCGTCATTGTCCGCGTATTTAGTGGTTCCCGCCTCATAATCTTTGATGAAGTCAGGATCAGCCGCCATCAGATTATACTGATCGCCAAGAAACGGAACCTGAACGGTATAACCGGTTCCCAGAGAACAAAGAACCGCGGTTTTACCGGAAGTCTTTATGGTGTCGCAGTTTTTCATAAACTCATCCCAGGTTTTCGGCACAGTCAAACCCAGCTCCTGATACATAGATTTGGAGTACATTACGGCTCCTGCCTGAGACGGTGCCATGGGGACCCCGAAAACCTTATCGTCGAAGGTGACACTGCTCAGATACGTGCCATCCAGCTTTTCGATGAACGGCTGATCAGAAATATCGATAAAATATTTGGATGGGTTCAAAGAGGCGAACAGGGCTCCTGGGGTATAAACCAGGATATCTGCCAGCTCGTCCGTAGCCAATCGCGTCTTGACGATATTGTCCGTGTCGGTTCCCGCTACAGTATATTCGATTTTCACTGAGATTCCCAACTTCTCCCTGGCCAGATCACAGACAGCCTCCAGACCTTCCAGTGCGCTGTTGCTTCCCACCTGCAAGGTAAGCTCGGTTTCTTGTGCAGCGCCGGTATCCCCCTTCTCGCCGGAAGCCTGCTCATCGGAAGTAGCAGCGGTCTGCGCCGGTTCCTTGTTCTCCTGCGGCAGAGCGGTGTCCTGGCCGGAACAGCCGATCAGCAGACCGGCGGCCATGGTAAATGTGAGACATAATGCGGTAAGTTTCTTGATTTTCATGTTGTGACCTCCTTTAAATTGTATACGTTATCATTTTACTATTCAGGGAAAAACGCCCGGATTATTTGGCGTCCAGCACCCCTTCTCCGGCAATCCTTAAGATTCTCCGGAGTGTATCATAAACACTTTGGACCTTCGGCCTGCAATGTGTTTCGATTGATACATACCCGTCGTAGCCGTCGTGTATCAGGCTCTTCAACTGGCTCTCCCAATCAAGCTCTCCGCGTACGACGTATTCCTTTGATCCATCGGAATGTGTGACGGCATCCTTCATATGTACATGTCCGATCAGATCCCGGATCTGCTCATATCCGGATGGATACGGCTGTTCACCGGCGAAATACGCATTCCCCGGATCCCAGTTAAGCTTCAAATTGTCCGCCCCCACCGATTCGATCAGCTTCCGGGTTCGGGCCGCGGTATCTCCATAACAGATGTGTTCGTTTTCAATCAATAATGTAATATCATAAGGCTTTGCCAGCTCACAGGCCATGGTAAAATATGGGAACAGATAATTCGGAATCTCGGCCCGTGATGCCGCTCCGCCCGGTTTGTTAAAGCTAAAGAGGATGATCTTCCTGCATCCGGTACCCGCGCAGAATTCCAGAGTTCTTGGAAGCACTTCCCGCACCTGATGTTCGATGAACTGTTTCTGCCGTTCTTGCTGTTCAAATTCACAGCGGTCCTGCCATTTCAGAACCGTCCAGCCGTCAAAAACCGGCCTGTGATGATCTGCCTTAAAAATACCTGGGGACACGCATGCCACCTGCAGGCCGTAATCTTCAATCACTTTTTTTACATGGTGCAGGGCATAAGGGCTCAGACTGCCGATGCGCTCCTCTCCCACGCCCCGGATTTCTATGGAAGAAATCCCCCAACCGGCCGCCAATTCCGCAGCGGTTTCGAAATCACTGCTCAATTCGTCTGTAACGACGGATACTTTAAACATTCGCACACTCCTTTCTAAGCCGAACGAGCAAAATGTATACGTTATCATTTTTATATCTGCATTTTATACTCGTTTTCTCATTTTGTCAAACAGAACTTTGATTTTTGACTATAATATCCAAATTTTATTCAAATAATTTGTGCAATTATACGATAATCTACGAAAAATAAGGGTTTTCATATTGACAAAAGAAAAAAATAATGATATCGTTTACATTAAGAGGCGGATTTTTCTGTCTATACAAAGGAGATGAGAAGTATGGCTACAATCAAAGATGTCGCCAGGCACGCGGGTGTTTCCAATGCTACGGTATCCAGGGTAATCCGCAATGAAAATACAGTTACTGATAAAACAAGGGAACTGGTTAACCAAGCAATCCGGGAATTGAATTACCAGCCCAACGCACTAGCCAGACAATTGAAAACACAGTCCACGGGTTTTATCATTGTGGTGGTCCCAGATATCGGAAATACCTTTTTCCATGAAATATTATTCGGAATTGAGGAAAAAGCGGTAAAAAGTGATGCCCATGTTCTGATTGCAGACATGCACAACGAACTGGATATCGAGACCTATTACTTCAATGCGTTGCTTCAAAGGCAGGTGGACGGTGTTATCTCTCTGTCGGCCAACGCTGCCAGGAGTCTGATGGAGAAAGCGGCGTCCAATTATCCGATGGTGGTAGCCTGTCAGTATCTGGAGAACAGCGCAGTACCTAATGTTACCATCGATAATGCATCGGCGTCGCGGGACATTGTACGCCATCTGATCGGCCAGGGCCGCAGAAAAATCGCCCATCTCACCGCAGACCCGAATTTTGTGCTGTACAGAGACCGTCTGAATGGATATCTGACAGCTCTCACAGAGGCAGGACTGCCTATGGCTTTGGAACTGATACGGTACGGAAAGTCCAGTATCCAGTCCGGGTATGAGCAGACTATGAATCTGCTGGACTCCGGCGCACAGTTCGACGCCATATTTGCGGCAGGGGATACGATGGCCATCGGAGCCGTAAAAGCTTTGAAGGCGGCAGGACTTCAGGTGCCGAAGGACTGCGCGGTGGTCGGATTTGACGACATCGAGATGTCTTCAGTAATGGAGCCGGCCCTGACCACGATCCGGCAGCCAAAATACCAGATGGGACAGACAGCGATGGGAATACTGCTGGATCTGATACACGGACGACCGGTGAAAAATCCAAAGGTGATCATGGATTATGAGTTAGTAGTACGGGAGAGTTGCGGAGCGAAGGACCGTACCAGAAGCTGACATGCAGAAAGGATGAAAGACGAATGAAATGTAAAGGAATCGTAGCGCTGTCAAAAGGAGATCCGCAATGGTGTGACGTGCCGGTAACTCCCCCCGGTCCAGGGGAGATCCAGGTCCGCATGGCAGCGACCCTGGTTAGTACAGGAACGGAACGCGCCTGGGTTAACGGTCTGCCCAATGCAATCCCGGAATATCCCTACATACCTGGCTATTGTTGCGCGGGGTGGGTGGAAAAAACCGGAATCCGGACCACCGGATTTCAGGAAGGCGACCGGGTGGCATGTTATGCGGTGGGTGTCGGTCATCGGGAGATTGGTAATGTCCCGGATTACCGGGTAGTGAAAATTCCCGACGGAGTCTCCTTTTCAGAGGCGGCGTTTACCAGTCTCGGTCAGACTTCTTTACAGGGCGTTCGAAAATGTGGGATTGAGCTGGGAGAAACCGTGGTGTCCCTGGGACTTGGAATCGTCGGAATCCTGGCGCTTGCGCTCGCCCGTTTAAACGGAGCAGTATCTGCCGTGGGGATCGACCGGCAGGAAAGCCGGCTTTTTACTGCTCTCCAGTGCGGAGCCGACGAAGTGTTGTGGAACGAAGGAAAAGACTGGGAGGAACATTACTGGTCCCTGACGGACGGCCGCGGCGCTGAGGTAGTGATTGAGAATACCGGCGTACCCGCGGTGATGGCACAGGCATGCCGGATCGCCGCTGATTATGGAAGGGTTTGTATTTTGGGCTGTCCCAGAGGAAGTACTTCCTTTGATTTTTACCAGCTGGTGCAAAAGAAGAGCATCACAGTGTTGGGAGCCCATGCGGTGGATTCCATTCCAACCGTGCAATCTTATCCGCGCCACTGGACTTTTTCGGATGACGCTGCTTGTTTTTTAAAATTTCTTAAAAAGGGCGCTTTGACAGTCGGCCCTCTCATCGGTGAAGAGGTCTCAAAGGAAAACGCCATATCTGCCTATAAGGGCTTGATGAACCAGGAACGAGAGGTTCTCGGGATGATCATCCATTGGGAATAATCTGCATTTTTCCATAAAACCGGGGGTACCCGCGAAACTCTCCCACTATAATTGGAAAGGAGCCAGTTTAGTTATGAACGCACAACTGAATATCGGAATTATCGGAACAGGTGCAATCGCTGAGATTGCGCATCTGCCTGTGTTGTCAAAAATCGAAGGTGCAAACCTCAAAGGGATCCTATCGGGCCATCTGGAAAACGCCGTCAGGGCGAAAGAGCGATACGCGGTCGATTACGCAGTGGAGACGATCGAGGACCTGATAGACCTGGGGATCGACTGCGCCTTTGTGCTGTCACCCAAACAGGAGCACCCTGGACAGGTATTAAAGCTTCTGCGGGCAGGAATCGACGTCTACTGTGAAAAACCGCTGGCCATGAGCCTGCGGGAGGCGGATGCGATGGCAGAGGCGGCCGAGGCCAGCGGCCAAAAACTGATGGCCGGATTCAACCGTAGATTTGCCCCGGTCTACCAAAAGGTTAAAGAGGTTTATGCCGGCGAAGTTCCCCAGGTCATCATCGCCCAGAAAAACAGACCGGCCAGCGAATACCGTGCAACTTTGGAAAACGCCATACATATGGTGGATCTGATGCGTTTTCTCTGCGGAGAATGCGTGGAAGTACATGCATCCTCGCAGTTTACGGATCCCTACTACGAAACCTTGGCCACTGCTTATCTGCAGTTCGAACAGGGAACCACGGGCATCCTGGTCGCGGACCGTGCTTCCGGCCAATGGGAGGAAACTATGGAGCTGCACGGAGGAAATAAGAGTGTATGTGTCAACGCGCCGGATTCCGTCACAATCATCGATTCCGAACAGTCTCATACCACACGGATGACACCATTGGCCATGGGCTGGGCAAGAGTGGAGGATAAACTGGGTTTTCGCTTCGCCATCGAGCACTTCCTTCAATGTGTCCGGGAAGACCTGGAACCTCTGACCAACGCGCAGGATGCCGTAAAAACTCATGAACTCATGCATCGCATTCTGAAAGCTGCCGGATTGCCGGCCCTGGAATAGGAGGTGTCCATATGTATCGTATCGCAGGACATACCATGGGAACACCGGAATATACGCTGATCCGGGCCTTGGAATTATTCAAAGCCATCGGACTGGATGGGGCGGAAATCGTGGTCCAGGACGGATATCAAAGCGGAATCCCTTTGAAGGCGGGGAAACAGGAACTCACAGCTATCCGAGAAGCCGCCCATGATCAAGGGCTTGAGATTGTCTGCTTGACGCCTTATTTCTGCAGATTCAATGACCCGGACCCGCAGATCCGGGAACAAGAGACAGAAGGAATCAAACGGGTACTGGATTACGCTGTCTATCTCGGCGCCCGTTATATCCGGATATATGGGGGAAATGCGCAGTGCCCGGACGATATGCAGGGCGATCGGCGCAGGTATATGATAGAGAGTATGCAAACGCTGGGGGAAGCGGCTCAGCAGGCCGGGAAGGATCTGGTGATTGAGAACCATTTTAACACCATGACAGTGTCGGCCGCAGATACCATCCGTCTGATCCGTGAGATCGGCCACCCCTGTGTCAATATCCTCTATGATCAAGCGAATCTGGACTTTATGGGAAAGGAATCATACGGAGAGGCGATCGGCCTACAGGGGGAACAGATCCACTATGTCCATGTAAAAGACCATATCTATAAAAAACACACAGCCGAATGTACCGCCTCCAAAGATGTGAGCCATCAAACCGAAGAAGAGCGCAATGTCACAACCCGCATTGTCGGTGAAGGGATCCTACCCTGGCCGGATATCTTACAAGCACTGAGATCCGCCGGATATGAGGGATGGCTGTCATTGGAATACGAACGCCGCTGGCACGCCATGGATATTCCGGATGCCAGTATTGGTATGAAGCAAAGCGCGCGGTATCTGCGCAGTTATATCCAGAACCTGAAATGAGCAAACCCGGAAAGGGGATACCGAAAATGCCAGACTTACATCATTCATTGAAAATCGGTCTCATCGGCGTCAGCCACTGGCACATGCCTTTTTATATGCCTGGCCTTACTGGGCATACGGTGGTGGGAGTGTGCGATGAACAGCTCCCTCTAACAGCGGATTCCTACGCGCGCCGGTTCTCCTGTCCCAGCTATGTCAGTTCGCAGGAGCTTCTTACGCAGGCAAAACCCGACTTTGTACTGGCATTCGCGCCGCACAGCCGGATGAAGGAGCTGGCGATGATACTAATACAGCGCCGGATTGGTTTTTCCATGGAAAAACCAATAGGGCTGGATGCCAGCGAAGTGGCGCAGGTAGCCACAGCCGCCCGCCAAGCTGGCGTCTTTGTATCGATCCCGCTGGTTTGGCGCTGCAGTCAATGGCTGAGAGACTGGAAGCAGCGGCTGAAAACGGAGGAGATTATCCATCTCTCCTTTCGTTTCATCGCAGGAGCGCCGGACCGCTATCTGCAAAGTTCGCCCTGGATGCTGGATCGTGCTTCGGCGGGAAGTGGCTGTATGACGAACCTGGGGCCTCATTTTCTGGACATGGCTCTATACCTGACCGATTCTCAAAAAGCCCATGTCGTTGGAAGTCGTTTCCAGTATGCTTCGAATTATAACGTGGAGACTTATGCCAGCGTGCTGCTTGAATTCCCGGGCGGCGCCACCATGTCTCTGGAGACTGGCTATGCTTTTCCCATGGAGGATGGCGTCAAACGCGAAAACCGTTGGAATGCGGTGACAAAGAAGGGATATCACACCCTGGCAGATGGATATCTGGAGGAACGGCGTTTTGGCGAGCCGGTCGTTCGTATGGCAGTGGATACCGACAGTGATGTCTATTATGCTTCCTACATCCGAAAAACACTGTCTGCTTATGCCGCCTGTCTCCCTCCTGCAGTATCAATCGATGACATGCTCCGGGTCCGCATACTTCTCGACCAGATCCTGCAGTCATCACGATAATGCCGGTCAGACCTGAAATGGGAACTCAGTATGAATAAAAAAGCTTTATCAACACCTAAAAGTGCGGATACCCGCACGTACGGAGGATAAGACAATGAAAAAACTATTCGGCATTACTGCCGCTATCGTCACACCCATGACTGCCGCCGGCGAAATAGACCGGAAAGGCATACAAATACTAACCAGTTTTCTGATCGAAAAAGGCATCCATTGCCTTTATCCCTGCGGCACCACCGGAGAAATGCTCCGGCTCTCTGTCGAAGAGCGGGAACGGATAGCGGAAATCGTCCTTGAAACCGCTTCGGGGAAGGTGCCCGTCTACATCCATTGCGGGGCTGCCAGGCAGGACGACACTCTTCGTCTGCTCCGCCACGCTCAGCAGGCAGGCGCCGACGGGGCCGGGATCGTCACCCCCCAATTTTTCGGAATCAACGAGCAGGAAATGGAATCATATTATGTGAATCTGGCGGAGCTGGTTCCTGATTTCCCCCTCTATCTGTACAACATCCCGCAGTGCTCTGCCAATGATCTAAGCGCAGAGACCGCCTCCCGCATAGCCGCCCGCTGCCCCAATGTCATCGGCGTCAAGTATAGCTATGCCGACATCAACCGGACCATCGATTACCTTCAAATCCAGAATGGAGCCTTCTCCGTTCTCCACGGCTGTGACCGTGCCCTTCCCGCTTTCTTGGCCTTAGGATGTGACGGGACCGTATCCGGCGTGGCCGGCGTATTCCCGGAACTCTTCGTATGTGTTTACGAAGCTTTCCAGGCCGGTTCTCTCGGTGAAATGCAGCGTCTTCAAAAGCACTGCATCGCCGCCTGTGATATTCTGAAATGCGGCAGCAATATGTCCTATTTCAAAGAAGCGTTAAAGCTGCGCGGCATCCCCGCCGGCCACATGCGTCTCCCCCAACAGGATCTCCCGAATGCTGAGACCGCTCTTTTGAAAACCCGACTGGATGCTCTCTGTCGGGACGCCCAAATCCAGTTATCAATGACATGATAGAGGCCGTCTCAACAAAAGAGGCGGCCTTAAGGTTAGGAAAAGCTTTCAGTTTTTCTATGTCTTCTTCAATTACACTCTGCGACCAGCGGACCGGCCAGCTCCTGTAAAAAGAACAGCTTCCCGGGGATCGTAGGAACGAAGGATGAGGGTACCGCTTTGTCCGGCCCATACCGGAGCGTCATCCACAGGGACATTCCCTGCCACTGCATCCCCCGGCTAAAGATGCCGTCCGCCCCGCCGATCATCAGATCCGACTGGAGGAACAGGCCCGGCCCGACCGTGTTGGCGCGGCACGGCACCAGCGTGGTGCGGCTCTTGAAGCTGGTCAGCGCGTTCTGCTCGATGGTCAGCGGATGCAGCTTTGCGCCCAGACGGTAAGGCTGGCTTCTCCAGTCCTCCACCGACTGGAACTCCCGCCCGAAATGGGGTTCCCAGAAGGCGATATGGCACATCCTGCCGATCCCGTAGACGGTGATCAATTTTGCCCCCTGGGATTTCAGCTCTTTGATCTTCTCCGGGTAAGTGACCAGATTCTCCCTGGTGGCAAAATTCCTCTGGCTCTCCGGAACCGTCAGCTCTCCCAAGGGTTCATAGAACGCTTCTCTCATGGCATGTTCAAAGGAACCCGGGTTCGTCTTGTCCAGCGTATTCCCCTCCGCGTCAGACCATTCATCCATATTAAACCCGTAGACATGGTCACAACAGATGTTCCACTCCTTCAGGAAATAAACCGCCCACCGGTACATGCCCATAGGCCCTACCGGAAGGATAAAGGCCGCTTTTCTGCCTTCTTCCCTGGCCTTCCTGATCTCCAGCGCGATCTCATGGCCCAGCATCATATTAAACTCCGTCACATCTTCACAGGCGACGGGCCTAAAAGCCGGATTCCAGAATTCCTGGGGCAAGCCAACCTCCCCCGGCGCATGGCCGCAGCACCTGTCAATCCTGTCAAAATCCCATTCCTGCGGATAAAATTCCTCCAGCAGAGAACCTTTCACTGTAGACATAAAATTCAGATCCATCCTATTTCCTCCGATCTCACATATATTTTCTCAGCATCTCTCTTTCGAATTCCAGGAGGAACTTAGCCTCCCCGTCAATGGTCTCTTCGTTGGGCTCTAAAACCAGGTCCCGCCAGACTTTGATATCTCTGCCGACTTCCCCGCCCTGCATAACAAAAGGTTCTGAAATGATCCGCCCTTCATAATGGATGTCAGCCAGCGCCTGAAAGATCTCGTCCCAGTCCAGATGGCCGCGCCCCGGCGCCAGCCGGTTATTCTCCCCTGTGTGGAAACTGGTCAGCCGATCCCCCGCCAGGCGGATCGCATCGCCGATATTCGTCTCCTCGATATTCATATGATAAGTATCCAGAAGTACGCCGATGTTCCTGCTGTCCACCCGTTTTACATAGTCCAACGCCTCCTGGGCCGTGTTGATCACCGCAGCCTCAAAACGGTTCACTGCTTCCACACAGTAGATCACGCCATAGTCCTCCGCTGTCTTTACGATCTCTTTCATACTGGCCACGCTGCGTTCCACCTGTGCCTCCTTGGTGTCCCCGATTCCCGGGCCGGCTCCCCAACCCTGATAGCTGACACCTGAGATGATCTTCCCTCCCATAAATGCCACTTTCTCCACTATTCGCTTGAGATAGTCGATTCCGCCCAGCCGGATCTTCTCATCCGCGCTGGATACATCATAGGCCGGGTTAAGTCCCAGACTGTATGTCAGCTCGATCCCCCTGTCATCTGCCGCCTTTTTGATGGCCCGCATACGCGCTTCGCTCATTTCGAGCAGCGGCTGCGCCTGGAATTCCAGGATATCGAACCCGATATCGGCAGCCTTATTTACATATTTTATATGATCGGCATCCCAGTTCTTCTCCCAGAAATTCATAAAAATCCCTAACCGGTTCATTTATTGTCCTCCTGACATACTCATTATCGCATCCTAATTCCACAAAGGGTCCGATCCTATTTTGCGTCAGCGTCCTTTACATACTTCATGTAATCGGCAATGTTCGTCTCATCGACTATTTTCAGCTCGATATTCTGGGTCTTTTCGATATCCGCCGCGCCGTTAAAGTAGTCCGCCAGGGTGTTATAGCAGTACGATACGATTCCTTCCGGCGGCACTGCGACTGCCGCTTTGTAATAGGGGTCCTTGTTGTTGATCGTGGTAAAGGTCTCTGTTCCCCAGCCGCCTGCGCTGACTACGATCGTACCCTCTACCCCGCCGTTTTCCAGGGCTACTTTGGCCCCGAAGGCTCCATTGTCCACCGGCGCCCAGATTACATCCATCGGTTTCGCGATGTTGTTGGTGACGATATTGGAAGCTCCCTCTCTGGTCTGGTCAAAGTCCTGGGTAAATACATACTCGATATTTTCCTTTCCAAGCTCTTTCTCCAGCTCTTCTACAAATGCCTCGCCCCGCACTTTGGTGTGGGGAAGGGTCGTAAAGGTCAGCAGACCCATTTTGACTTTACCGCCCAGGTTCGCTTTGGCATAATCGGCTACCCATTTTGCCGTCAGACGTCCGGTCTCGGCGTGATCCCATGCGATATGGGAGATCAGGTGTTCCCAGTCGGTCCCGGAGTCAAAGGCCACCACCGGGATTCCCGCATCATACGCTTTGTCCAGTGTGGACTTGATCGCCTCGGAGTCGGCCACGTCAATCAGAATCGCGTCATAGCCCTGGCTGATAAAGTCCTCCACATTTTTTTGCTGGGTTTCGATACTGAAGTTGGCATCCTGCACGTTTACTTCCGCGATACCGTATTTGTCCTTCTGGGCCATCAGCTCATCATATACTCCGGTACACCATTCGTCATACATGGAGATATGTGCGACAGCAATCCGTTTTCCCTTTAACGGCATATCCGTATCCGCAGCGGCATCCTGATCTGCCGCGTCCTTTGCAGGCGACGCATCAGGCGCCTTTGCGGGCGCCGCAGATTCCTCCGCTTCAGGAGCAGCCGGCGCGGGGGACCCGGTGTCCTGCGTCTGATCCCCGCATCCTGCCAGCATCCCTGTCACCATCACTGCCGTCAATAACAATCCCAAACATTTTTTCATCTTCATACCTTTTCCTCCTTTTATTTGTTTCATCCTTTGTGGAATTAAGATTACCATGCTTCAGATACCGAATTTATACACACAGCGCCAGAATCTTTTCCTGCGTGGCTTCCTCTCTGGCCAGCTCGCCCACCAGGTCACCGTCATGCATGACAAAGATGCGGTCGCTCATTCCCAGGATCTCGGGAAGCTCCGACGAGATCATGATCACTGCCTTGCCTTCCCGGATCATTTCGTTCATCAGCTCGTAGATCTCCGCCTTGGCACCCACATCGACTCCGCGGGTGGGCTCATCCAGTATAATGACATCGCTGTTCTGCATCATCCATCTGGCTATGATGACCTTTTGCTGATTGCCGCCGGACAGATACTGCACCTCCGTCTCCGGACCGGGAGTGGAGATATTCAGCTTCCCGATATAGTCCCGGGCATACTGGTCCTCCAGTTTTTCCCGGATGACACCGCCCTTTATGATCCGGCCGATATTTACAATACTGATATTGTTTTTTACAGACATGATCGGCAGGATTCCCTGCACCTTCCGGTCCTCCGGCACGAGTCCCAGTCCTCTGCGGATCGCCTCCGCGAAGCTGTGGTTGACTATTTTTTTGCCATAGAGGTACACTTCGCCGGAATCCATCTTGTCAATCCCCAGGATCGCCCTGGCCGTCTCTGTCCTTCCGGCTCCCACCAGGCCTGCGATCCCTACGATCTCCCCTTTCCGGACATTGATGCTGACATGATTGAGCACCCCTTTCCGGCAAATATCCCTGGCCTCCAGGGCCATATCCGTGATCCGGGCCTCGATCTTGGGGTATTCATTTACCAGTTCCCGGCCCACCATCAGGGAGATCAGCCCTTTGCGGTCCACGTCAGCTACAGGGAGTGTCCGGATATGCTTTCCGTCCCGGAGCACCGTGACATCGTCCGCCAGGTCGAAGATCTCTTCCAGCCGGTGGGAGATATATATGATACTGACCCCCTGGTCCCTCAGCTTCCGGACGATCTGGAACATGATCTCCTGTTCTTTCAGCGTGATCGTCGCCGACGGTTCATCCATGATCAGGACCTTGCACTCCCCGTTGATCGCCTTGCAGATCTCCACGATCTGCTGCTTAGCCACGCTTAAGTTATCGACGATCTCATTCACGTCGATCGTAACCCCCATGGAGCCGAGCATTTCTCGGGCCGCTTGTTCCATCCCTTTCCAGTCCACCAGATGATTTTTGTATTTTAAATTGCCCAGAAAAATATTTTCCGTCACCGTGAGGGTATTCACCAGCTTCAGCTCCTGGTGCACCACGCGGATGCCGGCCATCTGGGATTCATGGGGGCTTTTCAATACCGCTTTATGCCCGTCCAGAACCAGCTCCCCTTGTTCCGGGTGGTAGATTCCGGCCAGCACCTTGATCAGGGTCGATTTCCCGGCGCCGTTTTCGCCCACCAGCGCGTGGATATTGCCTTTTGTCACGGAGAAGGTGACGTCATCCAGCGCCTTCACCCCCGGAAAGCTCTTGGTGATATGTTGTATTTCCAGAATTTTTTCAGCCATTTCCGCCACCTACCTTTTCCTGTTTCGGAAGATATCAAGCAATACCGCCCCGATCAGAATGGCTCCCTTTAAGACGTCCTGGATAAAAGAATTTACATTCAGCATACTCATGCCGTTGAAGAAGAGGGTCAGGAATACCGCCCCGAAGAACGCCTGCCAGATCTTCCCCTTACCGCCCGTCATGCTGATCCCGCCGATTACACAGGAGATCATCGTGTCGAACTCGTACAGGTTGCCGTTGGTCACGGCCGCAGAATTCAGCCGGGAGAGCAGCACGATTCCGCCGAAGGATGCCAGCAGACCGGCCAGGGTAAACACGATGGTGGTGTGCATTTTTACATTGATCCCCGCAAAATAGGCAGCTTCCTTGTTGCCTCCGGCCGCGTATGTCCTTCTGCCGAACTTGGTCTTTTTCAGCACGAAGGCAAACAAAAAGAACAGTAACAGCATGATCACGATACAGATGGGCAGGCCGTTGGAGCCGCCGATATTCCCCCTACCGATCCAGGAGATGCTCTCCGGCATGGACGGGATGGGAGACGCGTTGGTGATCAGTTTCGCGGAGCCTTTGCAGATCATCTGGGTACCCAGGGTCGCCACGAACGGGGCTACCCCCAGGTAAGAGATCAGCGTCCCGTTGACAAAACCGATGAAAGCGCCCAGGGCCAGGGCCGCCAGGATGGCAAGCCACGGATTCCAACCGCACATTTTCATCAGAAAGGCGGCCAGACAGCTGGTCAGACATACATTCTGCCCAAGAGACATGTCGAAGGCCCCGCAGATCAGCACCATGGCCTGGCCGATCGCCACGATAGCCAGCGCGCTGGTCTGGGTCAGTATGTTTCGTATATTGGTTATCGTCAGAAAATACGGCGATACGATCGTGAAGATGAGTCCGAGAATCAGGATTGCAAATACCAACATGTATTCTTTTGTGAATTTCGACAGAAACAGCCGAAGAGAATCCGGTGTTTCTTCCACCTTAACTTTTTCCTGCATTTGATTTCCTCCCTTTTGTACTAATGAATCGTAAGCACTGCCTTTATTACCCCATTATCCTGTTCAAACAATTCTTTTAAGCCGGCCGCGTCTGTAAAAGCAATCCGGTGGGTGATCAGTTTCTGCGCATCGATCACCTGTCTGCGCAGCATTTCCACACTGAGCGGAAACTTATTCGCCGGTTCCGCCAGGAACGGCAGAATCGGGTTCTTGTTCATAATCAGCCGGTCCACATCGATCACCGCTTCGGAGCGGCAGCCCATGTCGAGGCCGATGGGAACAATCTTCGTTCCATAATCAGCCAGCTTAAGGGCTGCCGGCAGTGTACCAGGCGGCGATGTGACGATGATACTGTGGATGGGCCCCCTCATCTTCCCCTTCAGGCGCTCTTCCCAACCGGGTGCCGACATATACAGAACCGCATCCGCCCCAAAGGCCAGCGCGGCATCTTCCCGCACCTGATTCCGGAACGTCCCCTGCCTGGAGCCGACACACACCACGTCCCCCGCGCCGTAATGCCTGGCCAGGGCAGCCGTCATAACGGCCAGAGGGCCCAGTCCGAAGATGACTACATTGCCTTCCATGGGGACCCCGGCGGTCAGATATGTATTGATGCATACCGCCAGGGGCTCCGTCAGTGTGGCCGCCGCCGCAGAGATCCCTTCATATTTGTTAAGCATCCTCTCATGAACACAGACATACTCCCCCATACCGGACTGCCCGTTCAGACCGATCTTACCTGTACAGAGCTGCGGATACCCGTTTTTACAGTTGATACATCTGCCGCATCCGGTCACATCTTCCACAACGACATGATCCTGCATCCCAAGCCCGGTCACCCCAGGTCCAATCGCCGCCACTTCCCCGGAAAACTCGTGCCCCAGGGGCGTCCACTCACGGCTTTCCTGCAGCAGATGCAGATCTGATCCGCACACCCCGCAGGCCGACACCCGTACCAGAACTTCCTGGTACCCGGGTACCGGAATTTCCTTCTCCCCAAAGGTGATCTCCATCCCTCTTCGTCCCAGCAGATACTTCATTTTCACGCGCTACACCTCCTTTAGTGTAATCGTCATGGGATATTCCCGGTAATCCCCGGGGTTGACATACTCGGGATACCCTTCCTGGTGAACCGCATCGGGCGGGCCGATCCACGGCTCCACACATACCCTCTCAGCAAAGGCCGTGCAGACCACCAGGGATTTGTAGGCGGGAGACGTCTCGATCAGAGCCTCATATCCATCCGCAGGGTTGCTGATTTTTAAATTCCCCTCCTTTCTTCCCGTAAACACATAATCCGCTGTCTTTTTACAGTCCATGCAGCCCGGGCTCCGATATTGTTTCCCGGTCTCCCAATCCATATATTCAGACATGTTTACGTTCAGCCCAAACGCCGCCTTGTCGGTCGCCTTGAAGAACGGATGCCAGCCGAAGGAATGCACCAGCCGCTGGTTCGAGCGGTTGATCACCCTGGCGGAACAGCGTACCTGGTTCGCGGCCAGCTCATAGGTGATTTCCAGCCGGCAGTCGAAGGGATAGTGCTGTGAACGGTTTGCCGCGCTGTTGTCGATCCACAGGACCGCCCGGCTTCCGGTAACCTCCCTGACTCCGAACGCGGCTTCCTTCACCAGCCCGTGAAAAGGCATATAATATTCTCTTCCATCGATCTGATAACAGTCCCCGGCCGTCCTCCCCGCGAAGGGGAACAGGATGGGATTCCCGCAGGAGAGCACCGCGGACAGATGGACCTTATCCTCGTGGTAGGAGATGATCTCCTTACCCCGGAAGATCAGTCTCGCCATCATCCCTCCATAGTCAGGCAGGATCAGGGCCTTCATATCCCCCGCCCCATTGTGAAGTTCAATCTTTCTCATTTACCCACTCCTCTTTTATCCGCACCCTTCTTACCCGCACCACTCGATCATAAAATCCTTTAATGTCTCCGTGACCTGAACCTGACTGTCGATATCCACCCATTCATCCGGGCCGTGCAGCCGTTCCCCCACCGGCCCGAACACGACGCCGGGCATGCGGCCGTACTCATTCAGCACATACAGATCACAGGAGAACATCGCTCCGCAGGTAACAGGATCATCGATAAATTTCCCTGCTGACTTTTGAAGGACCCCGATACCGGGAGCCTCCAGGTCCGATTGGGCGGCCTTGCAGTAATGATACATGGCCTCGATCTTCAGGTGATCCATATGGGCATAGTGCTCCTGAATATAATCCAGGAAATAGGAGACCGCTTCCTCCTCCGTCTCATTGGGATAGGTCTGGATGACAAATTCCGTCCAGGCATCAATCGGCGCCGCCAGCTGTCCGCTATGCTCCACCTCTCCGGCCTTTAACTTCATCATGACCAGCTGCGGATCCTGTACGGTCTTTTCCCACAGTTTTGGTTTCTTTAACAGCTTCATCCGGGTGGCATCATACTCTTTGAGTACCTGCAAAAGCTCCATCATCTCAAATACAGGGCTGGAGATCGCCTCACCTGTATACGGCATTCCCGCATTCCCCTGTATGGTCAGGCGGTAAACCAAGCTTCCCACACATCCGGGACAAATCGTAAGTCCCGTGGGTTCCAGGATGATCCCGAAGTCGGCGTTGATCCCGGATATCCTGGCCGCCAGTGTCCCGCTTGACCCGGAGTATTCTTCATCCACCACCGTCTCGAAGATAATGTCTCCTTTGGGCTTGAAGCCACTCTCCTTCAAAGACCTGACCGCGGTCAGGGCACACGCCAGACCGCCCTTCATATCCGCGCTGCCGCGCCCGTATACCCGGTTGTCTTTGACCACGCTCTTATAGGGATCGCACACGCTCCAGCACATGGGTTCCTTCGGGGCCACATCCATGTGGCCGGTCAGGAGGACGGATCTGCCGCCTCCGCTGCCTCTCCAGATACCGATGACATCCCTGCGGTCCGTAAAATCCCGGTCGTGGTCGAATGCGGGGTGTTGTTGAAATCCCGGCACATCGTAAGGGCCGATCTCCATCACTTCCAGCCCCAGATTGCTCAGCTCTTTTTTTATGTATTCCTGACCTTGTTTTTCGTATCCCACAGGCGGTTTGTTTTCGGTCGGAATATTTACCAAATCCTGCGTATATTTGATTACCTGATCTTTTATGTCCATTTTATTGTCTGCTCCAGTTTTTTATAGATAGATTGCTTCCGGCTGGAAAGTGGTAAATTTCTCCACGCCGGTTTCCGTGATGACGATTCCGTCCTCGAATCTGACTCCGTACTGCTCATCCGCGATCCAGATATCAATATTGAAGGCCATGTCCGGTTCCAGGACCAGCCCGCTGCGGTTATCGACCCATGGCCCTTCGCACTCCTGCATACCGGTTCCGTGTGCAGGCCCATACAGGTTCAGTCCGTCGAATCCTTCCCGTTTCAGCTGTGCCTGGAACTTGTCATACACCTCGGCGAACGCCACACCCGGCCCCATCGTCTCACATGTGTTGACCAGGCATTCAGAGGCCACACGGATCATATTTTTATGCTTCTTAGGGAGATCCCCGATGACCACCGGACGGCAAAGGTTCCCGCAGTAGCCGACATATTTGGCTCCTAGGGTCAGCTGGACCATCTCATTGTTCCCGATGATGCGTTCTGTAGAACGGCACAGGCTCTGGAAGGTGGTGGGTCCGGACGTCACCCAGATCGGATATCCCACTCCCTCCGCTCCCATCTCATAGGCATTTGCTCTCCAGCGGGCCTCGATCTCCCACTCGCGGACACCGGGCTTTACGAGCGGCAGTGTATTTCTCACCGCTTCATCCGTGATCCGGTAAGCTTCCCTCAACAGCCTTATTTCGTTTGCGCTCTTTTTCCAGCGCACCTTCATCACCAGGTCATCCGCATTGACGCAGGAGGCATCCGGTGCTGCCTTTCGGATATCATCCATGATCGCGTTTGGTATGGTGTTCGTATTGGCGATACCGATCCTGCGGATCGGGAACCTTTGTCTGATTTCATCAAAAATCATCGTGTAATCATAAGCGTTCGTGGGCTTATCCCATTCCGGCGCGCTGGTTTCCACATACAGCGGATGGACCCGCACATCTTTTACATGGGACATCTGCCGGACCAGGTCATAGGACTCCGGACCTCCGGTCAGCAGGATCGCATCCCCCTCCCGCGGAATGATCCCTCCGATAAAATCAAATACTGTCCAGATACTTGCCAGATAGCGGATATTCGCCGATTCACATTCGCAGCTGTGCATAATCAGGACATCCAGATCCTCTTTCGCCATCGCCTCCTGGATCTTTCTGACCCGTTGGCCGTACTCCTCATGGGGAATCGACATTCGCTCTTTCCCTGCCATAACTTGTGCTCCTTTCCGTCTGAAACAGACAATGGAATTATTTTTTTATTGATTTTAATTATAGTGATGTGATAATTTAACGTCAACATTATTTTAATTATTTAATTAATTTTTCCCTATTAAATAAAAATTTCGCTATTTTATCACTTGTTTTTTGTATATTATTTCTATTTTTAGTATTAATTATATGTTTTTATAAACATTTTTGTGAATATTTTAATATTGTATATTTTTATACCCGATGATATTATTTAATTATTAAATTATATTTTTCATATTAATAAAATAATCAGAGGAGGATATGCAAATGAACATTTTAGCAATCGGATGCCATCCCGATGATCTGGAGATCGGGTGCGGAGGCACGCTGGCCGCTTATGCCGCCAAAGGACATACCGTAATCATGTGTCATGTCGCTAACGGGAACATGGGGCATGCCGAGATCATGCCGGACGAGCTGAACCGGATCCGCACAAAAGAAGCCGAGGACGCCGGAAAAATCCTCGGAGCAAAAGAAGTGATCAGTCTGGATGTTCCGGATCTGTACCCGAACTACCATCAGGATGAGGTGCGCAAAGAACTGACCCGGATCATCCGTTACGCGAAGCCCGACTTCATCATCGCCCACGACCCGCAGGACTACATGCAGGACCACCGGGAGGCCGGCACGCTGGCCTTTGACACCAGCTTTTCCTCCAGCATCGTCCATTACGCACAGGACGACCATACATACGGAGATATCGTGCCGATTTACTATATGGATACCCTGGCAGGAATCAATTTCATCCCTACCATGTATGTGGATATCACCGATACCATCGACCGGAAGCTGGAGGCTTTAAACTGCCACCAATCCCAGATCCGCTGGATGGCGGATCACGACCATATCGATTTCCTGGATTTTGTCAGGACCTGTTCCAAATACAGGGGCCTCCAGTCCAACTGCGGGTTCGCAGAGGGTTTCCGCCAATGTCTGACCTGGCCCAGAATCCAGCCTACCCTGCTTCCGCCGGTTCAGAGATAAGATTATGATTCAGAGATAAGATTATAATTCAGAGATAAGGTTAAGATTCAGAAATAAGATTTGTTTTGAGGAAAAAGAAAAAGAGATGAAATCAGGAAAGGAGAAACTTATGGATAAAGTACGTTATGGAATCATCGGTGCCGGCGGAATCGCCGACCGCAGAATGATACCCGGTATGTTAAAATCCGGGCACTCAGAGGTCGTGGCCGCCATGGCGCCGGACCCTGGTATCGTTCAAAAGACCTGCGAGGACTTTCAAATCCCGCATGGCTGTCTCACCGTAGAAGAATTGCTGCAGGACCCTTCGGTGGATGCCGTATATGTGGCGTCCCCAGTAGGCTTTCACACCGAACAGATCCTAAAAGCCGCAAAAGCCGGAAAACACATCCTCTCTGAAAAGCCCATGGCCCTCACAAGCGCGGAATGCGCTACCATCGTATCCGCATGCCGGGCTGCCGAAGTCAAATTACTCGTAGGTTTCCACATGCGTTTCCACAACCTGCACCAAAAAATGAGGGAAATCCTGCAAAATGGCGGAATCGGCCAGATCGTCTCCTGCAGGGCGCAGCTTAGCTGCTGGTACCCCGATCAGCCAAATGCCTGGAGACTGAACCGGTCATTAAGCGGAGGAGGCGCCTTCATGGACATGGGACTTCACTGCCTGGATCTGTTGGAGTACCTGGGCGGCTCCGCGATCACCCAGGTATCCGCCCTGGCCGGCACCACGACCTTTCAATACGAAGTGGAAGACTGTGCCAATGTGATGGTAAAATTCAAAAACAAAGCAACCGGCTACGTCGATGTATACTTCAATGTCCCCGAGCACGTAACCAGCTGCTTCCTGGAATTCTACGGCACCAAAGGCAGTCTGATCGCCGAACACACCATCGGCCAGAACGAAGCCGGTACCCTAAGTTACCGCAGGATCGACCAGGATCTCTCCTATACCGCCCAGCAGTCCCTGACCACCGTCGACCCGATCCTCTACACCGGAGCAGGCAAAGACCTGTACGAAAAAGAAGCAGAAAGCTTCTCCCAATCCATACTCTCCAACGCCCCGCCGATAACTTCCGCCGAACAAGGCCTGCACATGGCCCAGGTAGCAGAATCCGTCTACAAATCCGCCGCCCTCGGCCGCCTGATCGACATTAATTGACAACCTCGCAGAATCCGTGCAGGGCCTGACGGCTCCGTCAGGCCCGACTCTTACTCACCATTCTTATCCCCCGTAACGGGCAGTGTAAAATCCAGATTCTTGATATAATACTCGACCGCATAGTGGCACATGGCGCCGACCAGATCCGCCTGGCGGGTTTTCGCGCGCTCGATGTGGATCACTCTGGCGTCCGCGTTCACGATCGCCGTTTTCATCTCCTGGACCGCCATCTCATACACAAAATCCGACAGCTCCAGCAGTTCTCCTGCCAGAATCACACAGTCAGGGTCCATCACATTATACAGGAACGCCAGCGTCTTCCCGATATAGAGCGCCGTTCTCATGAACAGGCCGTGGACTTTCGCGCTTCCCAGTTCCTCCGCTTTTATCAGTGTCTCTATCGTCAGGGGCATCTTCATATCATTCACCAGATATTTCAAGATCTTGCATCCATCCTGGCCTTCCAAAAACTTTTCCGCATCTTCCAGCACGTAATTCTCACCGCAGAGTCGTTCCACGCATCCCCGGTTGCCGCAGTGGCAGATCTGTGCGTAGGGGTCCAGGCAGACATGTCCGATCTCGCCCCCCGCCCCATTGATCCCTTCCACGATTTTTCCTCCGAAGAACTGCACGCAGCCCACGCCAATGCCCACATAGAGATAGATCACGTTCATCATGTCCTGGCCGATCATACGGATCTCCTGCCTCGCCTTGTATCTGGTGATATTGTCACAGTAGATCGGGAATTCATACCGGCGTTCCAGCTCATCCAGGATCGGAATGTTGTACCACTGATAATAGGATGCATATACTTTTTTATCCCGGGATACGATTCCGGTAACAGCGATAGCCATACAGGCAATCTTCTGCCGTACATCCCCCTCCAGACCATCCACATACCCCGTAATGATATCGGTGAAGGTCTGGCGGATCACCTCGCCCTGTGCATTTCTGCCGGTAGGGATGCTGAATTCTTCCATCTGCTTGACCACGGTACCGTTAAAATCCACTGTGGTGATCAGAAGGGATTGGATATGCATACTGACGATCACGATATATTTCCCTTCACCCTCAAACTTCAGAATAGTTGCCTTGCGCCCCAGATTCCCGCTGATCTTGTCGCCCGCCGTCACCAGCTTTAACCCGATGAGATCATTGATATTATTCGTTACCGTAGCCACACTCAAATCCAGCTGCTGGGCAATGTTGATCCTGGTCACGCCCTCGTGATCCACAATATATTGTAAGATTCTCTTCATATTCTTCTTTTTTGCCGCAGAGGCTGCTGGATTCATGGGTACGCTCCTTATCTTAACTAATTATTTTATGAATAAACATAATGTTATTTTAACATTCGTTTTCTTTTATGGCAATGCTTATAGACGTGAACACCATTTCTGCATTTTCACTTGATAGCTGTGACTCGTTGCTGTCCCTAAAGGGACGTTTGTACTACTCAGCCTTGACCCTTAATAAGGTATTCATACTCTTTCACACTGAGTTTATCCTGCAGGATGTCCGCGTTCTCCTGCTCTTGAATATACTTTTTTATCGTGGCTTCATTGAGTCCTACGGTACTGACATAATATCCTTCTGACCAAAAGTGGCGATTTCCAAACTTGTACTTCAAGTTTGCATGTTTGTCAAACATCATCCATGCACTTTTTCCCTTTAGATACCCCATAAATGAGGATACACCGATTTTGGGCGGTATACTTACCAACATATTAAAAAAACTTCATCTTTCGATGAAGTTTCAGACCAGGGGATGAGGGAATCGAACCCCCACCAAAGGTTTTGGAGACCCCTATCATACCATTTGACCAATCCCCTATATATCATATATGATTTTTACCGACTGAATATTTATATCATATTCAAATGAATTTGTCAACAAAAGCTTTAGCACAAATTTTATAAAAACATTAGATATAATATAAGTGACTATCTCTAGTCACTTTCCCTATAAATATATGAGATGCATATACCTTCAAAACTACACACTGTAAAAATCATTACCATCCGTTCGGCTCTTTTCAAAGCCTCTTATCTTGAACCTTCAGACCATTCTGGTCAAGCCCTCGACCTATTAGTAGCAGTCAGCTCCGTACATTGCTGCACTTCCACCTCTGCCCTATCCACCTTGTC